>DATDGA010000325.1:0-6219 GCA_036522335.1 Burkholderiales bacterium | reverse complement strand
CGTTCTACTACCGGCCGGGGCGCGTGCCTGAGCGGCTCGGCGTGCTCGACCCTAGCGCGTATCCCGATTCGAACGAGTTGTGGAAGGTAATGAAGCTGCCGTTCGTCTCGCGCGCCTGAATCACGGACAGACGTTCACTTCAGCAGCTCCGGGGCAATCAGCCTGGGAAGGATCAGGGGGATGTCGGGCCATATGATGATCGCCGCCAGCATCAGTAGCATCGGCACCAGCATGATCATCGTGTCCTTGAGCGCGAACCTGACCGGCACCTTGGCGACCGCGCAGGAGATCATCAGGCACAGCCCGTAGGGCGGGGTCACCAGGCCGAAGGCGAGCGAGACGATGCCGATGATGGCGAAGTGGATCGGATGCATGCCGACCGATTGCGCGAGCGGCTGCAGGATGGTGCCGAAGATGATGATCGCGGGAATCGCATCGAGGAAGCAGCCGACCACCAGGAATACCAAGGCGATGAAGAACCCCGCTGCGGTGATGCCCATCCCCCAAGTGGAGACATTGTCGAGCAGCGCCCGCGGAATCTGGTAGTAGGCCAGGAGCCAGCCGAAGGCGGAAGCCGTGCCCACGCAGAAGAGCGCCACCGAGGAGAGCCGTCCCGTCTCGACGAACGAATCGTAGAGGTTCTTCAATTTCATCTCGCGGTACACGAAGACCGACAGCGCGATCGTGTACAGCACGGCGACGCACGCGGACTCCGTCGGCGTGAACCAGCCGAGAAGCACGCCGCCGACGATGATGAAGGCCGTCAGCAATGCGGGCACCGAGATCCACGCGGAGTAGAAGAATTCCTTCAGCGTCGCGCGCGGATAGACCGGATAGTGGTAGATCTTCGCGTAGACGTGCACCGTCGCCATCTGCGCCGCGGCGATCAGCAGTCCGGGAAGGAAGCCCGCGAGGTACATGGCGCCGATCGAGGTCGAGATCACCCCGCCCCACACGATCATCAGGATCGAGGGCGGGATGATCACCGCCAGGACGGCCGAGACCGCGGTGATCGCGATCGAAAAAGACAAGCCGTAGCCCTCCCTAACCTGCGCGTCGATGAAAATCTTGCTCTGGCTCGCCGCGTCGGCCGTCGACGAGCCCGATATCCCTGCGAAGAAGACCGAGAGCAGCACGTTGATCTGCGCGAGCGCGCCCGGGAAGTGGCCCACCATCGAGCGCGACAGGCGCACCAGCCGGTCGGTGACCCCGCCCACGTTCATCAGGTTCGCGGTGAGCAGGTAGAACGGCACCGCGAGCAGGATGAACGAGTTGTAGGCCTTGAAGGTCTCGTTGAAGAGCATCAGCGGCGACAGGCGCGACTCGATGATCAGGCTCGGCAGGCACGCCAGTCCCAATGCGAACGCCACCGGTACGCGCAACACGAAGAGGACGAGAAACGTGCCGAAGAGGACGATCGCCGCTGCGCCGGGAGCGAGCGCCGCGGACATCATCGGTCGGTCTTCCCCGCAAGCACGCGGAAGCCCGCGACGAACGCTTCACCGAGGAAGAGCACCCAGATCACCCCCGCCACCGGCCACGCCATGAAGATGAACGCCATCGGCAGCTCGGCGAGCTCGGAGGTCTGGTCCCACCCGAAGCGCACGAACGCTATGCCCCACCACACGAAGACCAGCGCGAACACGAGGACGAACAGGTCGGTGACGATCTGCAGGAACGCGTCGAGCCGCGGCGGAAGATCCGGCAGGACGTCGACCACGAAATGCGAGCCCTCGCGCACGCCGATCACCGCGCCGAGCATGATCATCCAGATGAACAGGAAGCGCGACAGCTCCTCGGTCCAGATCCACGAGGGGATCAGAGCCGTGTAGCGCGAGATGATCTGCAGCGTGACCGGAACGATCAGGATCGCCACGGTGGCCGCCATCAGCCACCTGAGCAGCCGATGGGTGCCGTCGAGTAGCTTCTTCAAGCTACTTGTTCACTACTTCGTGTTGTTGATCGCGGCGAAGATGTTGTCGGCGCCGATCTCCTTCGCGTACGCCTCCATCACCGGATCCACCAGCTTCTTCATCTGCGCGCGGTCGGTGAAGGTGATGCGCTTCAACTTGCCGGCCTTCTCCAGCGCTACCAGCTTGGCTGTGTCCTCGGAGGACTCGACCTGGCGGCCATAGGCGCCCGCCTCCTTTCCCGCGCGGACGATCGCCGCTTGGAGGTCGGCAGGCAGGCTGCGGAAAGTCTTCCCGGAAAAGCAGATCGGCCGGATCGTGATCGCGTGCTCGGTCATGGAGAGGTTCGGTCCGACCTCGTAGAACTTCATCGACTCCACACCCGCGGCCTCGTTCTCGCCGGCCGAGATGACTCCGTTCTGGATGGCGTTGTACACCTCGTTGTACGCGATCACCGTGGGCGACATGCCGATCGCGGCGAAGGTGCGGCTCCAGATCGGCGCGCCCTGCACGCGCACCTTGAGGTTCTTCATCTCGGCCAGGTTGCGCACCGGCTTGTTGACGAAGATGTTGCGCGTGCCGCCGCCGGCGTAGCCGATCAGCATCACGTCGGCCTTCTGCGCGATCTCGTCGGCGATCGGCTTCAGGAGGTCCGCGTCCAATACCTTGTTCCAGTGGTCGAGGTCGCGGAACAGGAACGGCGCGTCGATGAACGGCGCGGCCTTCGAGAACGTCGACATGTGCGCCGGCGAGACGATGCCGTAGTCCACGCCCTTGCCCTGGTTCATGTAGGCGAAGTAGTCCTTCTCCAGCCCGAGCTCGCTGTTCTTGTGCAGCACGAAATTGATCGGCTTGCCGTAATACTTCTTCACCAGCTCCTCGAATTTCAGGAGCGACTTGTTGAAGGCATGGTCGTCGTTGAACTGCACCGCGCCGTGCAGGGTGACGGTCTGCGCGATCGCGGGCGCCGCGAGGCCCGCCGTCATGGCCGCGGCCGCCCAAGCCAGAACCTGTCTGCGTATCATGCTTGCCTCCTCGTCTCCTTGATGGTGATGCGCCACAGCGTGCGCGCATCGTGCGGGTCGATCAGCGTCGCCGAGTGCAACAGCGAAGCATTGTCCCAGATTACCACGTCGCCGACGCCGTACGTCAGCCGGACCCGGTACTTCTCGAGCGTGGCGTGGCGCTTGAGCTCGTCGAGCAGCGCGCGCGCCTCGCCTTCGGGCATGCCCTCGATGCCGAACGAGCTGCCTGAGACCGCGTAGAGCGCGGTGCGGCCCGTGACGGGATGGCGCCGCGCAAGCGGATGCCTGACCCAGTGCAGCTTGCGCTTCTGCTCCTCCGTCAGCACCGAGGCCACGGTGCGCGAGCGCTCCTCGAGATCGTCGCGATTGCCGTAGTGATGCAGCCCGACGAGTCCTTCCAGTCTTTTTTTCATCGCGCCGGGCAGATCGTCGTAGGCGGCGTACTGGTTCGCAAATAGCGTATCGCCGCCCGCGCGCGGCACCTGGATCGAGTACAGCATCGTCGCCCGCGCCGGCATCTCCAGATACGAATAGTCGGTGTGGAAATAGGTCCCGGCGTCGGCCAGCCCGGTCGGCCTGCCGTCGCGCATCACGTTCGACAGGATCAGGATGTCGGCGTATTCGGGATGGTGGAACTGGTCGACCACGTGAGGCTCGGGCGGCCCGAAGCGTTGCGCGAATCCGAGAAACTGGCGCGCGGTCAGCTTTTGCGCGCGGAACACGAGCACCTGGCCTGCGAAGAACGCTTTTTCGATTTCACCAAAGGCGCTATCGGAAAGCGGCTGAGCGAGATCGACACCGCTCGCTTCCAGCGCGAAACCTCGGTCTAGTCCTTTCAGTTGCATCGCTGGGTGAAGCGGGCGTCCGGAGTCATGAGCTGGCGGTTGATGATACGCCAGGCAGGTCAGCGCGCCTCCATCGCGCGGATGAAATCCGCGAGCCGCTTGCCGGCCTCGTCCGGATAGCAGCAGGCCGATGGCGATCGGGCGGGTGCTCGGCGAATGCCAAGTCAACTGACGGCAAGCGCTCTAGCTCTGCGCCCCCTTCGGCCGCATCAGCGCTTCGGCGCGAGCAGCCCGAACATCGCGCCCTGCGGGTCGTAGCACTGCGCGATCCACTGCTTCGTGGGAACCTGGTGCGGGCCCATGGTGACTTTGCCGCCGCGTTGGGTGACGCGCGCCACTGCTGCCTCGACGGCGTCGACGTTGAAGTAGTAGAGCCAGAAAGGCGAAGGCGCTTCGGGCATCTTGGTCATCATGCCGCCGACCGGCCCGTTTCCGGTCGCGAAGGTCTGATAGACGCCCATCGGGCCCATGTCGAATGCCTCGGCCTTCCTCCAGCCGAATAGATTTGAATAGAACGCAAACGCGCTCTTGCCGTCGCCCGCGCTCAGCTCGCGCCAGCCGACGTGTCCGGGCGCGTCCGGCGCGACCTTCGGCATCTCCTGCTCGCTCGAGCCCTTCATGATGATGAACACCGCGCCGTGCGGATCGGCGACGACGGCGAAGCGGCCGACGCCCGGAATATCCTCGGGGCCGCGGTGGACCGCGCCGCCCGCCTTCTTGACGCGCGCCGCATAACCGTCGACGTCGTCGACCGCGATGTAGCCGGTCCAGCAGGGCGGCACACCCATCTTTTTCGCCTCGTCGGTGATCGGCATCAGCCCGCCGACGTTGACCGCGCCCGCCGACAGGAGCATGTACGGGCGGGCGCCCATCCCGGCATCCTTCGCGCTCCAGCCAAGTGCGCCCTTGTAGAAAGTCTCGGCGGCCTTGCAGTCGGTCGTCATCACGTCGTACCAGATGAATTTTCCGTGGTGCTTGGACATGGGGTCTACTCCTTTCGGGGTTGATCGAACAGAAGCTCGAGGTATCGCCGCAGGTGCGCGAGGCATTCGTCGGCGACCGCCGGCCCGTGCCTGGCCTTGGCGAGAACGAACGCGCCCTGGATCACCGCCTGCGTGTGGAGCGCGAGGCTCTCGGGGGTCCATCTTGCGCGCGGTGCGTAACGCCTTTTCGCCTCGGCGATGTCGGCGACGAGGCTCGCCGCGTGCTCGCTGATGTGGCGATCGCAGGCCTTGCGTATTGCGGGATGGGTTTCGTAGGTCTCCTGCACCATCGTGCCGAGCAGACAGGTGAACTCGGGCAGCTCGCGCTTCAGGATCGCGCGGCGGAAATCGACGTAGCCGAGCAGCCGGGCCAGCGGGTCGGACAGCTTCCGGTACGGCGCCGCAGAGAAAACGCCGTCCGCCATCGCGGCGAAGTGCTTCGCCGCCGCGACCGCGAGATCCTGCTTGCTGTCGAAGTGGTGGAAGAAACTGCCCTTGGTGAGCCCGGCGGACTCGCACACGTCGTCGACCGACGTCGCCCAATAGCCTTTGGTCCGGATCACCTGCAGGGCGGCGTCGAGAAGCCTGGTCTTCGATTCGTGCCGGGCGGGCATTGCGGCCTCGGAGCATACCAATTGGTATGTACAATACATACCAGCCAGTATGGTGTCAAGCGCGCCTAGAATGTCTCCATGTGCGGCCGTTTCGTCAGCCCCGAGGAAGCCGCGATCGAGCGCGAGTTCCATTTCGGCCGGCGCAGCAACCAGAATCCGTTCAGGCAGCGCTTCAACGTCTTTCCGACCGACACCATCGCCTTCATCCGCCAGCCTTCGGATTCCGACGAGCCCGAGCTCGCCGCCGGGCGCTGGGGCCTGGTGCCGCACTGGTGGAAGCAGGCGAAGCCGCCGCGTTCGAACCACATCGCGCGCGTGGAAGAAGCGGCCGAGAAGCCTACGTGGCGCGACGCGTGGACGCGCGCTCGCTGCCTGATTCCCGCCGAAGGCTGGTACGAGTGGCAGCCGGTCGACCGGGTCGATCCCGCGACAGGCGAGATCAAGCCGGCGAAGCAGCCGCATTTCATCCGCCGCGCCGACGGGAGGCTGTTTTGCTTTGCGGGGCTCTCATCGTACTGGAAGAATCCGGAGACGTGGGAGGCGCTTCGCTCCTGCGCCATCCTCACGGCGCAGGCCGAAGGCGCGCTCGCGCAGATCCACGAGCGCTCGCCGCTGGTGATCGAAGAGAGCGAGTACGCCGCCTGGCTGGATCGCAAGCTCACCGATCCCGAGAAAGTGAAGTCGATCGCCCGGGCGCGCGTGCCGGCAGCGGAGTTCACGCATTGGAAGGTGAGCCGGCTGGTGAACGACACCGACCGCGACGGGCCGGAGCTGATCGAGCCGGCGGAGGCGCTCTAGGGAAGCTCTGAACAACCGCTGATTTCGTCATTCCCGCGTACGCG
>DATDGA010000324.1:0-7990 GCA_036522335.1 Burkholderiales bacterium | reverse complement strand
CGGATGCGAATCTGGTTCAACCTGGAGCCTTTGCGCACCAGGACGCTGAAAGTCCTGGGCGATACCTCGGCATAGAGGGGCCCGCCGTAGCCCTCCCGGACGCGATCGAATTCCGTGCCGTAATCGGTGATGAGCCGGGTGAAGATGTCCAGACGCCCGGTGGAGCTCTTCGGATTGCCCATCGCGGAGGCGCGTTTTTTCAACGCCAGGCCCTCGAGCAGCGGCACGATATAGACACAACCGCGCTCCAGCACGGCGCCGTTGCCGATGTCCATCTCGTGCATCGCGAGGTCTTCGAGTTTCTGTTTGACCGTCGCGTCCTTCCCCGGGAGGAAACTCGCGCGCACCCGGTACGCGACCGACCCCAGGCGAAGGTCGAGGCTGGCCGGTTGATATTGATCGTCCTGGATCGGTTCCAGGGAACGAATTTCCCTGGTTACCCTGACCTGGTGTTCCAGTTCCTGCGAAGGCAATATCCCGGTGGTGCGAACCGCGCCGCCCGTGTCGTCTTCGGTTGCGCCACGGGCGCCTTGCGGCGTCTGCGCGTCATCCGTCTGCTTAACCTGGGTCAACAAATCGTCTGAGGCGTTCACGGAGTTCAAGCTCGTAGTATTTGACATAGCAATCCAAACTGCAGAAGCCGCCCTCTTTCTTCTTGCCAGATCCAACTCGCGCCGTTTCGAGGAACGGTTTGCGGCAGTAGGGGCAGATTACTCGTTCCCAGCAATCCAGCAAATAGGATTCTTCGTTGACGGCCATTATTTTAGCCCGCCAGCAGTTTTTTCCCGCAATGTCACGAACTCCTCCGCCGCCGTCGGATGGATGCCCACAGTGGCGTCGAACTGCGCCTTGGTGAGTCCCGCCTTCACCGCGATGGCGATGCCCTGGATGATTTCCGGGGCATCCGCGCCCACCATGTGCGCGCCGACGACGCGCTGGGTGGCGGGATCGACGACGAGTTTCATGAAGGTGCGTTCGTCGCGGCCGGAGAGGGTGTGGCGTAAAGGCCGGAAGTTCGCCTTGTAGATGTCGACCTTGCCGAGTTTCGCCACGGCCTTTGTTTCGGTGAGGCCGACGGTGCCGACGGAGGGCTGGCTGAATACGGCGCTCGGGACGTCGTCGAGGTCCACCGGCGTTTCCACTCCGCCGAAGAGCGTCATCGCCACGGCCGCGCCTTCGCGGACCGCGACTGGCGTGAGCGCGATGCGGTTGGTGACGTCGCCCACCGCATAGATATTGTCGACACTGGTGCGGCAGAAGCGGTCCACCACCACGCCGCCCTCTTCGTCCAGCTTGACCCCGACTTCCGTCAAACCGAGATGCGCGGTGTTGGGTTTGCGGCCGGTGGCGTACATCACCGCGTCGCACTCGAATACGCCGCCGGAAACGCCGGCGATGCCCGCTTCCAGCGCACCGTTGGCGCGGCGCGCGACGCCCGACACCGTGCTATGCACAAGGAAGCTCACGCCCTTCTTCACCATCTCCTCGTGCAGGTGGGAGCGCAGGTCGTCGTCGAAACCCCGCAGGATCTGCTCGCCGCGGTAGGAAACTGTGACGTCGGACCCGAGGCCGTTGAAAATCCCGGCGAACTCCACCGCGACATAGCCCCCGCCGACGATGAGGATGCGCTTCGGCAGCGCGGGGAGTTCGAAGGCCTCGTTCGAGGTGATCGCGTGCTCGATGCCGGGAATCGCGGGCTTGGTGGGCCAGCCGCCGGTGGCGACGAGAATGTTCTGCGCCGTGACGCGGCGCTCGCCTATCGCCACGGTGTGCGCATCGACGAGCTTCGCCGTGCCCTCGATCGCGGTAACGCCCACCCTGGCGAAGCCGTCGGTATACACGGCGGAGAGCCGCGCGATCTCGCGGTTCTTGTTGGCGATCAGCGCCGGCCAGGAAAACGTCGCGCCCTCGATCGACCAGCCGTAGCCGCGCGCGTCCTCGAAGTCTTCGGCGTAGTGCGCCGCATAGGAGAGAAGTTTCTTCGGTACGCAGCCGCGGATCACGCAGGTGCCGCCGATGCGGTAGTTCTCGGCGATCGCCACCTTCGCGCCCAGATGGTGCGAGATGCGGCTCGCGCGAATGCCGCCCGAGCCGGCGCCGATGACGAAGAGGTCGTGGTCGAAGCGGGTCATGGGGAAAGGACTTTACCTCCAATTTGAAAATTGGAGGTAAAACTGGATCGGGAGCATCGTTTCGAGCTCGAATCATTGGAGTCGTCTTTGACGCACCGTACTTGCGTTCCCGGCGAAAAGAGCCGATAAGGGTGCACCCGTCGCGAGGCGGGGCCATGCGGAGAATCAAGCTGCAGGTTTCACAACAGCGGAGGGATCGTGACCTTTGACAAACAGTATGTGGTATGGGCGCTGGGTTATCTGGCTGTCGGGATAGGCCTGGGTATCTTCATGGCAGCATCGCACGACCACGGTCAATTCCCCACGCACGCTCATATCAATCTCATCGGTTTTCTTCTTTCTCTTGGCTACGGAATAATTTACAAGCTATGGCTGGTACGGCCGAATCCCACCCTTGCAAAAATCCAGTTCATCGTGCAGCAAGCGGCCACGGTGACGATCATCGTCGGCCTGTTCCTGCTTTACGGACAATTCGTGCCTGAAGCGCAGCTCGATCCGTTTCTTGCCATCGCCGCGATTTCCGTGCTGGTGAGCGCGCTGTTGATGATGTACATGGTCCTCAAGACGAATACCGTGAAGACATGAGCCGTCGCCCGGCCTGACTCGCCGGGGGGCAGCGGTGGTCCGCCCTGCCCCTCAATCCTGGTATTCGTCGTGCCGGCGCACCCACGCCTGGCCCTTGCCCTGCTCGTCGCGGCCCTTGGGCGTGAGATCGAGGTAGTGATAGGCGCCGTTCAGCATGTCGACGCCGCGCGAGTAGCACGAGTAGGTGTGGAAGATCGCGCCGTCCGCGCCGCGGAGGAACACGCTGATGCCCACCGTCTCCGAGCCGGGAGACTTCGAGCTGCCGTAGTTCTGCATCGCCTCGCCCTTGGCGATCTGCTCGGGCGTGAACGACACGGCGTAGTCGAAGTTGAAGTCGCTGCCGAAGGACGACAGCCACTTGAAGCTCCAGCCCATGCGCTTCCTGTACGCCGCGAGTTTCGCGTAAGGCGCCCGGGATATGGCGAGCAGCGTGGTGTCGCGTTGCGCGAGGTGCACGTCGATACCGTTGAAGTTGTCGGCCCAGTACGAACAGCTCTTGCAGCCCGCCTCCCACTCCGGGTCGAACATGAAGTGATAGACGACCAGCTGGCTGCGGCCGCCGAAGAGCTGCGCGAGCGTCTCCTTTCCGTTCGAACCTTCGAAAACGTAATCCATCTCCACCCGCTCCCAGGGAAGCTCGCGGCGCTCGCGCGACAGCGCGTCGCGCGCCTGCGTGAATTCCTTTTCCCGGGTGAGGAGGCGCTCGCGCGCCTCGAGCCATTTTCCGTGCGAAACGATGCTGTGCTCATCCATGCCGCGCTCCTATTTCTTTCCGGCCCAGACGTCGAGCGGCCGTCCGGTCTCGAGGAACGTCTTCAGGCTGGAGAGCACGCGCGGCCAGCCTTCGGTGATGCCGCGCTCCATCTCCGAGCCGCGCTCGAGCTCGTCGTGCGTCACGGTGAGCTTCACCATTTTCTCGAGCCGCTCGACGTCGAAGGCGACGCGCGAGTGCTTCTTCCTGTCCGCGGCGTCGGCGGGAAACGCCCAGGTGATCACCAGGCGCTTGGGCGGCGTGCATTCCACCACTTCGCCCAGGATGCGCACGGTCTTCGAGTCGCTGCCCTGATGGCGCCAGGCCGAGCCCTTCTTCCAGTCCGAGACGTTCTCCATGCCCCAGTATTGCCGCGTCAGTTCGGTCTCGGTCAGCGCCGCGAACACCTTCTCCGGCGTCGTGGCTATGTAAGTCACGTACACGTAGGTCGACTTGCTCATCCGTGGGTTCCCTCCAGGCGTTTCTTCAGTTTGCGCAGCGCCCGCAGCCGCGCGCGTTCGAACTTCGCGATCCAGCGCTCGTAGATCTCGTAGAGCGGCACCGGGTTGAGGTAGTGGAGCTTCTCGCGCCCCCGCCAGGACGTCGCGAGGAGGTTCGCCTCCTCGAGCAGCGCGAGGTGCTGCGCGACCGCCTGGCGCGTCATGTCCATGTGCCCGGCAAGCTCGCCGAGCGCCTGGCCGTTCGACGCGTAGAGCAGATCGAGCAGCTTCCGCCTGCCCGGGTCCGCGAGCGCCTTGAATACCTTGTCCGTGTCCACAGGCGCCATAATATGCAAGCAAATGCTTTCATGTCAAGGGCGCCCTCACCGCCTCCGCAGACCGTGCCTCGCCCGTCGAAGACCTGCCATCCCGGGCGCAGCGAAGGATCTCCTTCTGCGGCGGCCGGTGTGCAGGAGAAATTTGACCCGCGCGGCGCCAGTCTGTATAAGACACGTGCAGGTAATCAAGCACTGAACACGTAGCCCTCTCTGCAGCGTCTTGCGCTGTACTGCTCGGATCTCCGTTCCTCTCTTCTTGGTGCCCGCACCCGGGCGCGAGCCCATTTCTCTTTTTTTCAGGTAAAGATCATGAGTACAGGTACAGTCAAGTGGTTCAACGATGCCAAGGGCTTCGGATTCATCACGCCGGATGACGGCGGCAAGGATCTGTTCGTTCACTTCTCCGCAATCCAGGGATCGGGCTTCAAGAGCCTGAAGGAGAACGACAAGGTGTCCTACGACGCCACCCAGGGCCCGAAGGGTCCCCAGGCAACCAACATCAAGATGGCCGCGTAACGCCGTCCATCCCTGAAAAGGCCCGCTTCGGCGGGCTTTTTTTTTGCGCGCGAGAAGCGGGCGACTGCGGCTCGCCGATCGGCTAGGCGGCTCGCACCGGCGCCGCCCGGGTGGCGACGACCACACCGACGAGAATGGTGGCGATGCCCGCCGCATGAAAGAGCTGGAAGGATTCGCCGAGGAACACGATGGCGAGCAGCGTGCCGAAGGCGGGCAGGAGGTGGATGGTGAAGCCCGCCGCATTGGCGCCGACGATCGCCACGCCGCGGTTCCAGCAGATGAAGGCGGCCACCGAGGCCGCCAGCCCGACGTAGAGCGCCGCGGCGACGCCCGCCGGTCCGGGCCAGCGCGGCGGCGAATGCCAGGCCTCCAGCGCAAAGGCCGGCAGGATCAGCGCCGCGCCCATCAGCGAAATCACGAACAGGAACGCGATTCCGTCGAGCTCCGGCGGCCGGCGCCTGAGCAGCACCGAGTACGCGCCCCATACCGGCATGGCGAGGAGGATCAGCGCGTCGCCCGAGTGGAACTCCAGGCGCACGAGGCTGGCGGGATCGCCGCGCGCCATGATGACGAGGATGCCCGCGAGCGAAATCAGCATCCCGGCGACCTGCCGGGGCGTGCCGCGCTCGCGATCGATCGCCCAGGAACACAGCAGCATGAAGGCCGGAAAAGAGGAGTTGATCAGCACCGCGTTCACCGCGGTGGTGGTCTTCAGTCCCTGGTAGATCATCCACTGGAACAGCGCCACGCCGAGAAAGGAAAGCGCGAGCAGCAGGCCGGCGCTGCGCCGGATTACGCCCAGGTGCCCGCGCAGGCGCGGCGCCGCGAAGGGCGCGAGGGCGAGCACCGCGATCAGCCAGCGCCAGAAATTCAGCGCGGCCGGCTCGAAGTCATCGCGCAATGCGCGGCCGAGGACCCAGTTGCCGGCCCAGAAGAGCGTCGCGAGCGCGAGGAGCAGGAAGGCAGTGCCGCGCGAGCCGGCTGCTGTCGTATTCGAGGGAGAGACCATGTGCAGGTCCCGGCATTCTAAAGCCATTACCTGCCCCTTCGGAGCGATCGTCGCCACCGGGATAATTGGCATATCATTCCGGCTCTCAGCGAAACGCTCGTCGAAAAGGAATCGATATGTTCGTCTTGTCGGTCGATCTTCGCATCAAACCCGAGAACGTCGAGAGCTTCATCGCCAAAGCGGTCGAGAACGCGGCCGACTCGCGCAAGGAGCCGGGCTGCCGGCAGTTCGACGTGCTCGTCGACCCGAAGGACCGCACGCAGGTGATGCTCTACGAGGTGTATGTGGACGAGAAGGCGTTCGACGCGCACCAGCAGACTCCGCACTTCAAGAAATATATCGCCGAGGCGGTGCCCCTGCTCGCCTCGCGCGAGCGCCACGTGTGGAAGCGCGCCGCGCCCTAGCAAGCGGGGCGGCCCACCCGTGCCGGGCGCGGCCCGCCCTCCCCTACGACCACAATTGCTTGGTGGCGAGCTCCGCTCCTTCGCGCATCGCCTCGAACTTGGCCCACACCACGGTCGGGTGCACCTCGGTCGAGTAGCTCGCCTGAGAGGAAAATCCGCAATCGGCGCTCGCGACCACGTTTTCCCTGCCGACCAATTTCGCGAAGCGCACGATGCGCTCGGCGATCAGCGCCGGATGCTCGACGATGTTGCTCGCGTGGGTGATCACCCCGGGCATCAACACCTTGCCCGCGGGGAGCTTGACCGATTCCCACAGGTGATACTCGTGTTCGTGGCGCGGGTTGGCGGCCTCGAAGCTGTAGGCGCCGGCGTTCACCTTGAGCATGTATTCGACCACGTCCGAGAGCGCCGCCTCGTGGATGCGCGGGCCCTCGTTGATGCCGTAGCAGGTGTGATAGCGCACCTTCTCCTGAGGAATGCCGCGCAGGGCCTCGTTCACGGCCTCGACGTACATTGCGGCGCGCTTCTTCCGCTGGGCGGCATCGAGCGCCGGATCGGCGAAGATGTCGCACAGAAACGGATCGTCCACCTGCAGTTGCAACCCCGCATCGACGATCATCTTGTATTCGGTGCGCAGCGCCCTGCCGACCGAGTGGAAGAATTCCTCCTCGTTCCGGTAGTACTCGTTCGCTCCGACGCCGGAAGGCGCCACCGCCGGAACGAAGGCGCCGTGAGCGTGCGACGCGGCCGCGGCGGCCTTGAGATTCGCGATGTCGCGCTCGAGCGCCGCCTCGCCGCAATAGTTCACCGGCCCGGTGCAAACCAGCGGCACCACCGGGGCGATTGCGCCGCCCATCATCGCCTCCCTGAAATACTTTTCGTAGTATTCGGGGAAGGCCGCGACCTCGGCGGCGAACATCTGGCGTTTCTGCACCCGCCGCGCCTCGAAGCCTTCGAGCCGCTCGCGCACGTAAGTGAAGAAGCCGGGCTTGGACTGCTCGCCGTCGCTGACAAAATCGATTCCGGCTTCCACTTGCTTCTGTACACACTCGGCGACCGCGCTTTTCACGCGCTGGTCGTAGGCGGCGCCGTCGTAGGAGCGACACGCGAGCTTCTCCTTCATCAGGTCGAGCAGATCTTTCGGCCGCGGCAGGCTGCCGACGTGGGTGGTGAAAATGCGATCGGGACTTTGCATTGCGAACCTTTGCCGCTAGCATAGCCTGCCCTCGTGCCGTGCGATGCCACAATCGTCACGGTCGCAAAGAGAAATATTCAGCGCTCGCGTTCCCAGGTGATGATGCCCACCACTTTCTTGCCTGGCAGGGCCGCGCTGGCGATTTCGGGGGTTCGAATCGTGAGCCTGTCGCCTTCGAGCTCGAAGAATCTCGTCTGATCCCTGTTCGGTCCGGTGAAGATCTCGTTCGAGGACACATCGATCCGGGTGGTGATCTTGTCTCCGTCGATGGTGTACTTCCCCGAGTAGGCAAGCAGGGAGTCGAGCAGCGTCGCCTTCTCGTCGACGGTCCTGGCGGGCAGGCGATTCGCCGCGGTCAGAATCACGATCCAGTGCCCTTCCCGGGTGATCACCAGCCGGCCTTTGGGATTAGGGCCGAACGGTTCCCTGCTGTCCTCGCCGACCACTTCGACGATCCACGCGGTCGCCTTCCAGGTGCCGATCAGTTGCCCGGCGACGTCGTGCGCCGAGGCGGCCGACAAAGAACTCGGGGACGCTGAAGGAATCGCCTTCTTGGCCCGCTTCATTCCGACCTCCCGGAGGCGCCCGCTCCCTATCGCAGTCCGGCGTTGATCTTCTCC
>DATDGA010000323.1:0-8391 GCA_036522335.1 Burkholderiales bacterium | reverse complement strand
CGAGCCGTCTCCTCCCGGCTCCAGGATTTCCATGCGTGCGATGCGCGAACCCGAGCCGGCGATGCTGATCGCCTTTACGACGCCCGCGATCTCGACCTCCCTCGGGACGAGCGCCAGCGTCCAGCGCTGCTTCGTGCCTTCGACCCTCACCGAAAACAGCCGCTCGAGCTCCGCGCTGTCGCCGGCGAGCGTTGCGCGCAGGCTTTCGACCAGCGCCGCGAGGAGCGGCGCGCTCTGCAGCGCGATGCGCCGCGTCTTGCCCTCGCGCTCGACGGTCAGCGAGTCGCCGTCCACGCGTATCGATTCCTCGACCGGCAGGATCTGGCGTTTCTCGATCCGCGCGGGACGCTCGTAGAACAAGGTGCCGGAAAGGCGCAGGGGCTTCCGCAGCATCGCGACGTGCTTGACCTCGGAATACCGGGCCCGGCTCGTCTGCACCTGCGCGAGCTGCGCCATCAGCCGGGCGAAGTCCCAGGGTTCCTCCTGCGCCGCAGCCGGTGCCGAGGCAAGGAGCAGCACGGACGCCGCGCGCGCGATGCTAGCGCGGAGACCCGCTCCAGAAATCATAGAAGTTGAACCAGTTGTAGGGTGCCATGCGGCAGAAATGCTCCAGACGCTCGGCGTAGCGCTGGGCCCATTCGCGGGTCCACGCAGTGCGTTCGGCGCGATCCGCGCTCGGCTCTTCGCAGAACGGCTCCAGGTGAACGACGTAGCGCCTGCCGCCCTCGTACAGCCCGGCGATCAGATACACCGGCACGCGCAGGCTCACGGCGAGCCGCAGCGGCCCCTCGGGAAAGACGGCATCACGCCTGAAGAACCGGCACGTAACCGTCTTGTCGGATCCGGCCGCGCGGTCGCCGAGCATGCCGACCAGCTCGCCGCGCGAGAGGCAATCGGCGATCCGCAGCGTGGTGTCGGGCTCTCCGGACACGATGATGCGCTCACGCAGCACGGGATCGAGTCTGGCGTTCAATGCCTCGGTGATATTCGCGGCGTTTTCTTCGTACATCACGACGCTCACGGGCAAACGGTGCTCGGACGCAACCACGCGCAGCAGGTCGAAGCTGCCCAGGTGCGCCCCGAGCAACAGGCAGCCTCGCCCCCTGGCGAGCGTGCGGTGCAGAGCCTCCAGACCCCTGAGCTCGATGTCGAAGCGACCGACCCAGCCGTCGATGAAATACACGCGGTCGAGGACCGTAGTGGCAAAGGTGAAGAAATGCCGCCAGATATCGGCTGAGCGCGGCGGCCGACCGAGTGCGAACTCGAGGTACTGACGCGAAGCGCTTCGCGCACGCGGAGAGAAAGCGAGGAAATAGCCGCAAATCGGAACCAGCAGCAAACGCGCGACGCTCCGGCCGCAGCGCAAGGCGAGCCACGTCATGAACCGGGTTGCGCTGCGGCTGCCCCGCTCCGGATGGTCGAGCCAGGACGCCTTCAAGGGCGCGTTCATTTACGCGCAGTCCGGCGCGGCGCGAGCTCGCCCGAGCGAACCACCGTTCGAACCACGTCGGCGAGCGAGCCGTCATCTTCGTGCCTATAGCGCACGCGCCGGAAGACGTACTCGCCGACGAACAGCACGCCCACCAGAAGATAATCGATCCCGTTCGCGAACAGCGACCAGGTCTGTGGCGTCGCGAGCACCGCCAGCGCAGCGGCCACTGCCGCCGAGCTCACGAAAAGCGCCGTCCAGATGACCGTCGAACATCGCGTGTAGCGCGCGATATCCGAGGGAAGCTCCTTGCCGCGCACGAGGCGGGCGAACCAGCTGATCATCGGCTCCTCACCCGGCGCGAGCGTCCTTCCAAACCAGACGGCCATGGCAAGATTGATGATGACGGGCGGAAGCTTCAGAAGCGTGTCCGGATCGGCGGCGAGCGGTGCCGCTGCGAGCAGCGCGAATCCCGCCAGACCCCACGGGCCCGGAAACGACAGGTATGCCAGGGCGGCCATGCACAGCCATGCGGTCCACGCCAAGTAGGCGAGCCCCGTGGTGACTGCGGCATGCGTGAGAACAGGGTAGGCAAGCAGCAACAGAACCCCGAGCGCATTCCGGGAGGCCCTAGGACGCATCGACCCACTCCACTATGCAAGTCTCCTCATACTCGTCGTCTGTCCACCCGCTCGTCGGATGAGTGTCAGGGCCTTACTGCGGGGGTTTTGAGGCCGGGCAGTTCCGGGGACACGACGCCCATAGAGATGACGTACTTGAGCGCTTCGTCCACGCTCATGTCGAGCTCGATGACGTCGGCCTTGGGCATCATGAGGAAGAATCCCGAGGTGGGATTCGGCGTCGTCGGGACATAGACGCTCAGATATTCCCCGTGGAGGTGATTGGCGACATCGCCGCCCGGCCGCCCGGTGAGAAACGCGATCGTCCAGCTACCCGCGCGGGGATACTGCACGAGCAGCGCCTTGCTGAAGGCCTGCCCACCGGGCGCAAATAAGGTGTCGCTCACCTGCTTCACCCCGCTGTAGATGGTCTTCACCACGGGGATCCGGCCGAGCACGTACTCCCAGAACGAGAGCAGCCGCTGCCCGAGAATGTTGGAGGCGAGCACTCCGGTAACGAACACGACGACTACCGTGAGCAGCGCGCCGAGACCCGGGATCTGGTAGCCGAACAAGACCTGCGGCTGATATTGCGGGGGCAGGAGCTGCAGCGACTGGTCCATCGTGCTTACGATCAACTCCAGCACCCAGATCGTGATCGCGAGCGGAATCCAGATGAGAAGCCCGGTGATGAGGTATTTTTTCATCGGGCGCCGCCCCCTCCTCGGCAGCGGTCCACGCTACGGACGGGCTGCCCCGCTGCTGACGGCTTCGGATTTCGACTCGGACTTGCTTTCGGACTTGCCGCCGGATGGGGTACCGGACCTTGCGTCCGATTTCGAATCGGACTTCGAATCGGATTTCGCGTCGGACTTCGAATCGGATTTCGAATCGGACTTCGAATCGGACTTCGAATCGGACTTCGTATCGGATTTCGTATCCGACTTCGAGTCGCCCGTGTCCTCGCCGCCGCTCTTCACCGCCGGTCTGGCGCCGCTGTTCCTGAAGTCGGTCGCGTACCAGCCGCTGCCCTTCAACTGGAATCCCGCTGCGGTCAGCATCTTGGAGAACGTCTGCTTGTTGCACTCCGGACAGACCGTGAGAAGCGGGTCGCTCAACTTCTGCAGGTATTCCTTCTGGAACCCGCAGGAGGAGCAACGATATTCGTAAATCGGCATGGAGCCTCCGGATGCAAGCCGTCGAATTATACCCTACGAGAAGTCCGGTTCCTGCGGAAGCGAAGGAGCGCCGAGGCGACTCAAGCCAGGCCGCGGTTGCCCTTCACGCCGATCAGGCGCGGCACGTTGAGTCTGCGCGGCGCGATGGTCTTCTTGTCGCGCAGGTACCGCGCGACAAGATCCCATATCGGCTCGTCCGGGCTGTCGTCGCGAACACCCTCGGCCACCGGCGCCCAGCTCACGACCTTGTAGGTCCTGCGCGGCTCGATCGGACGCTCCCCGATGCGCATGTCGCCGATGCGCTCGCCCCTTTTTGCGTCCGGATTGCAGCTGTAGCGCATGCCGCCGACCCGCACCATGTCGCCGCCTTGCTGATAGTACGGATCCGGATTGAAGAGGTTGTCGCCGATGTCCTCCAGGTTCGCCTTGATGGTTTCGCCGCCCATGTCCGTCACGACGACGCGAGGATAGGTGATCGCGGTCTGGTTCATGACCTGCTCGTAGGTGATCGCCTCCCCGGGCAGGAGGGTCGTGCCCCAGCGAAATCCGGGGGAGAAAGCGATCTCGGCGCCTTTCATTTCCATGAGCGCGTCGAGGATCAATTGATCCATGCTGCCGTTGAAATTCCCGCGGCGATAGAGCAGCGTTTCGCTCACCGCGAGTTTCTCGGAGAGTTTTTCCAGGTACGGCGCTCGCGTTGCCGCTATCAGCTGCGCCATGTCGCGGTCGGCGGGCAGCAGCCCGGCGAACACGGGCAGCAGCCGATAGCGGTAGTCGGCCATGCGGCCGCTCCGCACGTCGAGGTCGAGCACCGCGAGAAACTTGCCGTGCGAGCCGGCGTTGGTGACGAGCGTCCTGCCTTTCGCGTTCGACACCACGACCGGCACCGGCACGCCGTCGTGGGTGTGGCCGCCCAGGATCACGTCGATGCCGGTGACGCGCGAGGCAAGCTTCAGGTCGACGTCCATGCCGTTGTGCGAGAGCAGCACTACGATCTGCGCGCCCGATTTTCCTCCGTTTCCCGCGCGGACTTCGTCCGCAATCCGCTGAAGGCGCCGTTCCTCGATGCCGAACTTCCAGTCGGGGACGAAGCGGCGGGGATGGGCGATAGGCGTATACGGGAACGCCTGGCCGATCACGGCGACCGGCACGCCGCCGAGGTTCCGGACGGTGTATGGCTTGAACACCGGGTCGCCGAAATCCGCGGTCTCGACGTTCTGCGCGAGAAACTCGATCCGCCCGGCGAAATCCTTTTCGAGCACCTCCTTCACGCGCGCCGCGCCGTAGGTGAACTCCCAGTGTCCGGTCATGATGTCGACGCCGAGGAGCTTCTGCGCGTCTATCATGTCCTGTCCGCGCGTCCACAGCGACGTCGCCGAGCCCTGCCAGGTGTCGCCGCCGTCGAGCAGGAGGCTCGCTTTTCGCTCGGCGCGCAGTTGTTTCAGGAGCGTCGCGAGATGCGCGAATCCGCCCATCTTTCCGTATTTCCACGCCGCGCGCGCAAAATCGAGGTAGGTAAAGGCGTGCGCTTCGCGATTGCCCCGTGCGATTCCGAAGTGCTTGAGCAAGGCTTCGCCGACCAGGTGCGGTGGACGGTTCGCGCCCTCGCCGACGCCGAGGTTGACACTCGGCTCGCGAAAACTCATGGGCAGCAGCTGCGCGTGGCAATCGGTAAAGTGCAGCAGCGATACATTGCCGAAGGATGGAAGATCGTAGAACGCTTCGCCTCCGGACGCGGGGCGCGACTCGAGCGGAAGACCGGCCGCCGCCGCGGCGGCGAGCGCCTGAAGGAACTCGCGACGCGAGAGGGACATTGGGCCGTCATTCCCGCGCAAGCGGGAATCCAGAGATTTTTACGCCGCTGGATCCCCGCCTGCGCGGGGATGACGTTGCGGCATGTACCGCAATGTCACTTGTTTACCGGGGAGTCCGGGTCGAGCAGCAGCGCCACGAGGTGGGTGATCTGATCCTCGGTCAGGACGCCGTTGTGGCCGAAGCGCGGCATGTTGGAACAGGCCACGGACGCCTCGGGATTGTAGATCTTGGCGTAGACGTATTTCTGGATCGCCTCGCTCGCGCCACGCTGCCTGCCGAATTGGTAGAGGCTCGGGCCGATGGTGCCGAACGACAGCTCGTTCTTCGACAGCTGGTGGCAGTTGTAGCAGCTGCCACCGGCCGGACGGGCCGGGTCGTCGGTGAATTGCTTGCCGACGCCGCTTTGCGCGATGCGCTCTCCCTGACGCCAGTCGCCCATAAGCTTTCCGGGGTTCGGATAGCGGATCGTCGCCTGTTGCGCTTTTTCGATCCCGTCGCTCACGCCTTTGGGCAATTCTCCGGCATGCTTGCTGCAGAGCGCCTGCGCGTCATCCTGGCCCAGGCGATCGATCGTCGCCTGGCCACGAGTCCTGAACGAGACCTTTATCATCTCGGCTACCGCGCGCTCGGCCTCTGAATCGGATGGCCGGGTCGCGCACCCTGCGATCCAGATACTGGAAAGCGCAAGCGCCAGAATCATTCTCGGCTTCATTTCACTCCCTATCGCTTGATCGCCGGCGCGTCGAACGTGCCGCCTTCGGCCTTCTTCGCGAGGTACGTTATCAGCGCGATCGACGCATCGGAAGTGAACTCCAGTTCCGGGAAGCGCATCTGCCGGATGCACTCCCACATCCGCCATTGCATGGACCGCAACTCGCCCTCGGAGACGCGGTACCCGGGCCAGGTGCCGAATGCGCGTTGCGCATCTTTGGCGTTGGTCATTTTCGGCAGATTCTGCAGTCGGATCCGCTTTCCTTCTTCGCCGTGGCAAGTAACGCAGCCGAAGTCATACGGTCCGGCGCGATAGTAGAAAAGCCTTTCGCCGGCTTGATAGGCCAGGCGCTCTTTCGGATGGGACATCGGCGGGGCGATCTTCATGCCGCGCGACTGCGACGCGATCCAGGCGACCAGGTCGGTCATCACCGAGCGCCGACCCACGCCGGAAAACGGGTCGCTCGCAATCATGGGCACACCCGTGCCGGAAAAGGGATTGCGTTTGGCCTCCTCGGGTGTGAACCCTTGCAGCCCCACCATGCAAGTGACCAGACGCGATTCGGCGTCCTGCACGCGTTCGGTGTCGGCGAAGTAACGCGGCAGCTGCACGTAGGCGCCCTTGACCACGCCGGGCCCGAGGCCGAGGTCGCAGCGCTCGAGCGAGGCGTTCTTCGGCCCGCGCCTGGTTTTCCACAGTTCCTCGCCGCGCGCCTCGAACAGCTCGGCAGGATTGCTTTCCTGCAGCATCTGCCGATAGCGCTCGATTTCCTTCTGGGTGTCCTGCTGCGCCAGGGCGAAGCACGGCGGCATCACCGCCAGCACGCCTGCCAGGACCCGGTCGATACGCATGACTTTCTTCCTCGTGAGTTTCCGCTGGCGAACCCTGCCGACTCAGCCGCCGCCGGCGATGACGGCCTCGTCGGTTCTCTTGTCGCCTTTGTTGTCCATCCAGGTGATCGTCACCTTCTCGCCGGGCCTGCCTCCCTTGAAGCGGAAATGCAGGAAGGGATTGCGCGACACCGAGGTTCCCCACTGCGCCGACAGCACGGTCTTGCCGCCGTGGGTCACAGTGACGTTGCGGATGAAATGCGCCGGAATGGCGTTGCCGCCGGCGTCTTTGCGCAGGCCGGTCTCCATCTCGTGGGCCATCAGTACCTTCACCTCGACCTTGTCGCCCGTCAAGTTGGCGCGAATGCGCATCGGATCTGCCATATCAGCCCCCACATCCGCCGATGGTGACCTTGATTTCCTTCATAGCATGGAAGTACTTGCCGTCCGCTATCACAAGCGCGTAGACGTTCGACGTCTCCGCCATCTTGACGCGGGTGCTGATGAAAGGATCGGTGCCGGCGGGAATATCGAAGTCCGCGGACAGGGTAGTGGGATTCTTTTCGATCAGGATCGCGATGACCTGCGTCTTCGGCAGCTTGCTCTCCACCGCGATCGGCACGACCGCGCCATTTTCCGCGATGTCCGGGGCGGTGATCTCGACCGCATCGCTCGGGCTCGACGCGCCGCCGCCCAGCGCCTTTAACGTCTCCGCGACGCTCTTCGTGTCGAACGCGGCCTTGTTCCACTCCTGGGCGAGCGCCTCGCCGGATTTGAAAATCCCCGCCGTAGCCGCCAGCGCGAGTACTCCACCGCCGGTCTTCAGAACTTCGCGCCGCTTGGCGTCCACGAGCTTTCCTTGGATATCCCGATACGGGAATGCCGGATTTTACCGCGGCCAGGAAGCAAATGCGACGGAACCATGGACAGTTATTTTCCACCCGTGTCCTGTGTTAGGGTGGCGCATGACTTTGACGATCCGGACGGGGCTGCGCGCCGCCTATGGGTGCCTTGTTATTTATTCGGGACTGCTCGTCTTCGGCTTGATGTGCTTGATCTGGTCGGGAGTGGCTGGGCTGCTGTGTCACCTGCTGTCGGAGGAGCGGGGGAGAGTGCTCGGGCGGCGGGTCACCAGTTACGGATTTCGCTGCTATCTCTGGGGACTCGCGGCTACCGGGGCCTTTCGGTTCGATCTGCGCGCGCTCGATACCCTGCGCGAAGCCGGACCGTTGATCGTCGCACCCAATCATCCCAGCCTCCTGGATGCGGTGATGGTCCTCTCGCGTCTGCCCAACGTCGCCTGCGTGATGAAGTCCGACCTGATCAACAATCCCATTTATGGAGCCGCAGCGCGCCTGGCAGGCTACATACGCAACGATGAATTTATCGGCGGGGTGACGGAGGCGGTGGAGAACCTCAGGGCCGGCGGCCAGCTCCTGCTCTTCCCGGAAGGAACCCGCACGACGCGAGCGCCGATCAACCGTTTGAAGGGAGGAGCGGTTCTCGTCTCGAAGCGCTCGGGCCTTCCCATCCAGACGGTATTGATCGAAACCACGTCGCCCTTTCTGTCCAAGGGCTGGTCGCTTCATCGCATACCGCCGATTCCGGTCTGTTACCGCGTCCGGCTGGGAAGGCGGTTCATCCCCAAGGACAATCTGAGAGAGACGATTTCGGAACTGGAAGCCTATCTTGCATCCGAGCTCGGCTGCCGGAACGGCGTTGACGCCGCTGGCGATACCCTGGCGCAGCTGCAGAGCCGGCTTGACGAGCGATGAGGGCTGGATGAAGGAGGCTTCGCGGAGTCACC
>DATDGA010000322.1:0-2140 GCA_036522335.1 Burkholderiales bacterium | reverse complement strand
TCCATGCCGCGGTAGACCTGCGCGGAGTCGACGCTGACGATCTCCACCGGGAAGCGCCGCGCGAGCGCCGCCGCCAGCGCGCTCTTGCCGCTGGCGGTGGGGCCCATCAGCAGGATCGCGGCGGGTTCAGCGGCCACGCATGAAGAGCTTGTCGAGATCGGCAAGGCTCATCTGGAACCACGTCGGACGGCCGTGGTTGCACTGGCCGGATCGCTCCGTCTCTTCCATTTCACGGAGGAGGGCGTTCATTTCCGGAATCGTCAACGATCTGTTGGCGCGCACCGCGCCATGGCAGGCCATGGTTCCCAACAGCTCATCGCGGCGTTCGGTGAGCACGCGGCTCGCCCCGAACTCGCGAATGTCCCGCAATATGGCGCGCGCGAGTTCGACCGCATCGGCGCTCACGAGCATCGACGGGACCGCACGTACCGCCAGCGCAAACGGGGAAATCGCGGCCATATCGAAGCCAAGCAGGTTCAGCGTCGCGCTATGCTCCTCAACTGTGGCGATATCGAGGCGGTCGGCATGAAAGGTGGACGGGATGAGGAGCTTCTGCGTGTTCATAGCTCGCGAGTCAAGCGCCGCTTTGAGCCTTTCATAGAGGATGCGCTCGTGCGCCGCGTGCATGTCGACGAGAATCAGCCCTTGCAGGTTCTGAGCGAGGATATAGATACCGTGTAGCTGCGCGATCGCGAAACCGAGCGGCGGCGCTTCGTCTGCGTTCGAATCGTCGCTAGATGGGCTCGCTGCCCTTGGCTGCGTGGCAGCGCGCGCGTCGGCGAACATCGCGGTGTAGGTCGCCATCGGTTGTGCGAGACCCAGTAAGGTCTGCGCGGCGCGCGGCTGGATGGATTGGCCAACGGCGATCGGTTCTGCCATGGCTGCCGGAGTCTCTGCCGCCGTGCCGGCAAGACCTTTTGCGACCGCGTGGAACACGAACTGGTGCACTGCGCGCGGGTCACGGAAGCGGACCTCGATCTTGGCCGGATGAACGTTCACGTCAACGCCAAGCGGATCGATCTCGAGGAACAACACGTAGGCGGGATGACGCTCGCCGTGCAGGACATCGCGGTAGGCTTCGCGCAGTGCGTGCGAGATCAGCTTGTCGCGAACGAACCGCCCGTTCACGTAGACAAACTGGGTGTCGCGCGAGGCCCGGGTGAAAGCCGGAGAGCCCGCGAAACCGTGGAGCCTTATGGCGCCACCGTCTGCGTCTATGGGACGCATCGACTGAGCAAAGTCGGCACCCAGCGCTCTGCCGACGCGGTACGCCGTGTCGGAAGGCGCCAGCCGCGCCAAGACGCGGCCGTTGTGCTTCAAGGTGAAGGCCACACCATGGCGCGACAAAGCGGCGCGAGTAAACGCATCTTCGCAGTGAGCGAACTCCGTGGCGCCGCTTTTCAGGAATTTACGCCGCGCCGGTGTGTTATGGTAGATATCGTTGACTTCGACAGTCGTTCCGAGCGGGTGAGCTGCAGGCTGCACGGTCCCGATGCCCCCGCCTTCCGCGCTGAGCGAAAAAGCGCTGGCCGCTCCCGCAGTCCTGCTTGACAGTGCGACTCGTGCAACCGACGCGATACTCGCGAGCGCTTCGCCGCGAAAGCCGAGTGAGCGGACTTGTTCGAGGTCGTGCAGGGAGGCGATCTTGCTAGTCGCGTGCCGCGCGAAGGCCATAGGCAGATCCTCGCTCTGGATGCCGCCGCCGTTGTCGACGACGCGAATCTGCTTCACGCCGCCTTCGACGAGCGCGACGCCGATATCGGTGGCGCCGGCGTCGAGACTGTTTTCCAGAAGTTCCTTGAGCACCGCGGCCGGCCGATCGACCACTTCCCCCGCCGCGATTTGGCTGATCAGCGTCTCGGGTAGCGGGCGGATGGCGGACACGTTTGAGATTGTTCCACAAGAGCCGATCGAACGGCGATGCGCGGCCTTGGACTGGGGCGCGCGGAGTGAATTATAGGTGACACGGTAGAATGCCGCGGTGGACCTTCTGCTCTCCGGGTGGGATTTTCTCGTTCATCTGGACCAACACCTTGCTGCGCTGCTTGAGCAGCATGGCGCCTGGGTGTACCTCCTGCTCTTCACCATCATCTTTTGCGAGACGGGGCTCGTCGTAACGCCCTTCCTTCCGGGAGATTCG
>DATDGA010000321.1:0-2099 GCA_036522335.1 Burkholderiales bacterium | reverse complement strand
CGGTGTGACGTCGCTCTACCTCGGCTCGACATCGCTGCTCATCGTGGTCGGCGTAGCGCTCGATTCGATCACCCAGATCGAAGCACGCCTCGCGATGCGCGACTACCGCGGGTTCATCAACAAGTGATCCTCGTCTTCTTGGGTCCGCCCGGCGCCGGGAAGGGCACGCAAGCGCAGCGGCTCGAGAAGCTCTATGGGTATCGCCAGATTTCAACCGGCGACTTGCTCCGGCGCCATCGTCGGGACCAGACGCCGCTCGGTCAGCAGGCGCAGTCCTATATGGACCGCGGCGATCTCGTCCCGGACAACCTCATCATCGAAATGATGGAGGGAGAGCTCGAAGGCGTTTCCGACGTGATCCTGGATGGATTTCCGCGCACCACCGCACAAGCGCAAGCCTTGGATGCCATGCTGCGCGCGAAAAGTAAATCCGTGCCGGGCGCGCTTCTCTTCAGCATCGATGACGATGAGCTGATGGAGCGATTGACGGGCCGATGGATCCACCCCGGCTCAAATCGCGTCTACCACGAGCGTTTCGCGAAACCCAAGAACGCCGGTTTCGATGATGTCACCGGCGAGCCGTTGATTCAGCGACCAGACGACATGCCCGAGACGGTCGCGAATCGGATCGCGGTTTATCATAAAGAAACCGCGCCGCTTGTGGATTATTACGACGAACCGTCGAGTCGCCGGCTGATTTCCGTTGACGCGAGCGCGCCTGCTGATGACGTTGCGAAGGAGATCGACCAGAAGCTGCGTCACTTCGCGAATGCGTCGGGTGCGGCGTGATCAACATCAAGTCGCCGCGCGAGATCGAGATCATGCGCCGCAGCGGCAAGATCACGTCGAAGACGCTGGTGCGCCTGATGGAAGCAGCGCGGCCCGGCATCACGACGCGCGAGCTCGACCGCATCGCCGACGAGTCGATCCGCTCGATGGGCGGCATCCCGACGTTCATCGGCTACAACGGATACCCGTCGGCGATCTGCACGTCGGTCAATGACGAAGTGGTGCACGGCATGCCGGGCGACCGCGTGCTGCAAGACGGCGACCTCCTGTCGCTCGACATCGGTACCACGCTCGACGGCTACGTGTCCGACTCTGCGATCACGGTCGCGATCGGCAACGTGAGCGAAGCGGCGAAGCGCTTGATGCAGGTCACGCAAGAGTGCCTGATGCTCGGGATCGCGCAGATGCAGCCGGGCAACACCCTCGGCGACATCGGCCACGCCGTTCAGCGGCATGCCGAGTCGCACGGCTACGGCGTCGTGCGCGCCCTGGTCGGTCACGGCATCGGCCGCAAGATGCACGAGGACCCGCAGGTCCCCAACTACGGCAACCCCGGCCAGGGGACGCTGCTGCGCCAAGGCCTTTGCCTCGCGATCGAGCCGATGATCACCGAGGGCTCCTTCGACGTTGCAACCCTCGACGACAACTGGACGGTCGTGACCGAGGATGGTAAACTAGCGGCGCACTTCGAGCATACGATCGCGATCACGGACGACGGTCCGAAGATCCTGACGTTGCGGGACGTGGCCGAGCACCCCGACGTCGCCCGGTTCCGTCCAGCCCAAGAGGTCGCGGCCTAACCATGGCTCGTACGGCCGCACCACCAACCACCCTAGTAAGAGCAGCATCATGAAAGTACGTCCGAGCGTCAAGCGCATCTGCGACGCCTGCAAGATCATCCGCCGCGAAGGCAAAGTGCGCGTGATCTGCAGCGTCAATCCGAAGCACAAGCAGGTTCAAGGATAATGGCACGCATCTCCGGCATCGATCTGCCGCGCGACAAGCGCGTCGAGATCGGACTCACCGCCATCTTCGGCATCGGTCTCCCGACCTCGAAGAAGATCCTCGCGCAGTCGGGCATCAGCCCGGATACGCGCGTCAAGGACCTTACCGTCGAGGACGAGCACCGCTTGCGCGAGATCGTCGACGAGCTCAAGGTCGAGGGTGATCTTCGGCGTGAGATCGCTTCGAACATCAAGCGGCTCACCGATATCGGGTGCTATCGCGGGCTGCGGCATCGGCGTGGGTTGCCGGTTCGTGGGCAGCGTACGAAGACGAATGCTCGGACTCGGAAGGGGCCGAAGCGCACG
>DATDGA010000320.1:0-8295 GCA_036522335.1 Burkholderiales bacterium | reverse complement strand
GGCGGCGGAGAGGAGAGAGGCGATCGAAGCGGTGAAAAATCTTTTCATGGATGACTTTCTCAAGGGCCGTTCGGCGAGCGGTAAGGGGTAATTTGCCTGAACGCCCTTGCAAGGAACTGACAAGGAACTGACGCCTGTCTTTCAATTCGCTGTCAACGGGAGGATCTGTGGCGGACAAGGCTTTTGAGGAGAGCCCGCTCGAATTCGGTGTTTTCGACTGGATCGAGTGGTCGGCCGCCCCGGCGGGCGAGATTTTCGAGCACAAGCTGCAGATCGCCGAAGCCGCGGACAAAGCGGGCTTCTACGCGTGGCACATCGCCGAGCATCAAGGGACGCCGCTCTCGATCGACGGCTCGCCCGCGCTGGTGCTCTCCGCGGCGATCCAGCGAACCCAGCGGCTGCGCCTGGGCGCCCTCACGTTCTGCCTGCCCTGGTATAACCCCTTCCGCTTCTACAACGAGATCTGCATGCTCGATCAGATGAGCGGCGGGCGTCTCGAGCTCGGCGTGGGGCGCGGAGTCTCGCCGATCGAGTCCGCCTATTTCTTCATGAAGAGTATCGAGGAATCGCGCGAGCGCTACCGCGAGACGCTCGACATTTTTTTCGCCGCCTGCGGCAACCGCATTCTGAACCACGAGGGGAAATATTTTTCCTACCGCGACCTGGAGCTCTATATCCAGCCGCGCCAGCGGCCTTATCCGCCCCTGTGGTTTCCGAGCAGCGACAAGAACTCGATCGAGTTCACCGCGCGCCACGGCTACAACACGGTGCTCAATACCAATGCCGCGGAGGCGGGCAGGCTCTACGCTCAATACCGCGAAGTCTGGGCGCGGCACAGGGACGATCCCGGGCGCCACAACGCGCACGTGCGCGCGCCGAAGCTCGGAAAATCGCAGCACGTATTCGTCGCCGACACCGACGCCGAGGCGGAAAGGACGGGCGCCGCCGCCTATAAGGTGTGGAGCGATCACCTGACGCACCTCACGCGCAAGCACGGCAGGCCCGACCTGCTGAACGTCAACCCCACCTCGGCCGCGGCGGTGGCACGACTGGTGGCGGGCGCGCCGCGGACGGTCGCGCAGGAGCTCGCCGAGGTGGTGCGCGAATCGGGGATCAACTATCTGCTGCTGGTGTTTTCCTTCGGCGACCTGCGGCCGGAGCTGGCGATGCGCTCGATGGACCTGTTCGTGCGGGAGGTGATGCCGGTCCTGCGCGCCCATGCAGGCTGAGGCAAAGGAGTGTATTTTTTCGCGCGCGCTAATATACTGTCCGTCCCGAGGGAAGGAGGCTGAAACCCATGCCGAAGGCGCTCAAAAAAGTGCGAGTTTCGATGATGAACGCGATCCACGATCTGCCCCTGCTGGTGGCGCGGGACGAGGGTTTCTTCAAGGACGAGGGACTCGATGTCGACATCCTCAAGACTCCGGGTTCCGGGCAACGCGACTCCGACCATCAGGCGCTCCGGCAAAACATATTCGAGCGCACCATGGAGGCACTCTACGATCAGGGCCAGTGCGACCAGTTCCGCATGTGCGAATGGGGCGTCATGAAGCGCGCGGTGGAGGCCGGCAAGACGGGGCATCGCCCCGCGAAAATCGTTGCGCTCGGCTCTGCGATGTCGACCTTCGCGATCGTCACCGATCCCAAGGCGCGGATCTACGAGCCCGAGCAGCTCAAGAACAAACCGATCGCGGTGAGCCCCTTCAACGGTTCGCATTTCACCACGCTGAAGCTGCTCGAGGGTTTTCTCAAGCGCGAGCAGATCGAGTGGGTGTTCGCCGGAACGATGAAGGAGCGGCTGGAAGCTCTCAGCAAGGGCGAAGTCGCCGCGGCCAGTCTCATGGAGCCCTGGATCAGCATTGCCGAGAAACGCGGCATGCGCGTGCTGATGGAGTCGCACTCGACGCGCAGCGAAGCTGCGGGGGACGAGCTCGACGGCCCGACGCTCGCAGCGATGTTCAGAGCCGAAGCCCGGGCGGCCGATGCGATCGACAAGGATCCGTGGCGGCACGCCCGTTACCTGATCGAGGAGGCCGGCGGGCTCCTGGATAAGAAGGAGCTCAAGCTGTCCCGCCTTCTGAACGCACCGCCCGAGCCCTATACCCGCGAGCGCTTCGACCACACCTACCAGTGGACCCTGGGGTGGGGACTGGTGGAGCCGGGAGCGACTTACGAGGGCACGGTGGACAACCGGGCCTGGCAGTAATCCTTATGACGTCGCGCCATTCTTCGAGGAAGAGAGAGGGAATCATGAAAACCAGAAACTTGGCAATGACTGCTGCGCTGGGAATTGTTCTCGGCGCCGCACCCGCATTCGCCCAGACGATCAAGATCGGGTTCATCACCAGTTACTCGGGACTGAACGGCAATCTCGGGCCGTACATGGAGCGCGGGATGCGGCTCTACCTGAAAGAGCATCAGAAGGAGCTGCCGCCCGGGGTGAACATCGAGTTCCTGATCCGCGACGACACCGGACCGAATCCCGACAAGGCCAAGCAGCTTGCGCAAGAACTGATCGTGCGCGACAAGGTCAACCTGTTGGCGGGGGTCATCTTCACGCCGAACGCCATGGCGATGGCGCCGCTTGCGACCGAGGCCAAGGTTCCGTTCATCATCATGAACGCCGGCACCGCCGTGATCACCACGCGCTCGCCCTACATCGCGCGGCTGTCCTTCACGCTGTGGCAATCCTGCTACCCGCTTGGCCAGTGGGCGGCGAAGAAGTTCAAACGCCCCTACACGATGGTGAGCGACTTCGGCCCCGGGCACGACTGCGAGGACGCCTTCGTCAGGGCGACCAAGGAAGCCGGCGGAGAAGTGGTCGGCTCCGTGCGCGTTCCGCTGGTGAATCCCGATTTCGTTCCCTACATGCAGCGCGTAAAGGACGCCAAGCCCGATGCGCTCATGGTGTTCATCCCGGCTGGAAAGACCGCGACCGCGGTGCTGAAGGGGTTCGGCGATCTCGGCCTCTCCGCCGCCGGGGTCAAGCTGATCGGCCCGGGCGACGTCACCACCGACGAGGAGCTGGAGAACATGGGTGACGCCGCGCTCGGCGTGCTCACCGTGCACCACTACTCCGCGGCCGCGACGCGTCCGGCGAACCAGGCCTTTGTCGCCGCATGGAAGCGCGACTACGGCGCGAACGAGACGCCCAACTTCGTCGCCGTGGGCGGCTACGACGGCATGGCGGCCATCATGTACGCGATCAAGGAGCAGAACGGCAAGCTCGATCCGGACCGGACCATGGAGCTCTTGAAGAACTTCAAGGACCCCGACAGCCCGCGCGGACCGATCTCGGTCGACCCGGCGACGCGCGACATCGTGCAGAACGAATATCTGCGCGAAGTGCGCAGGGTCAACGGTAAGCTCGCCAACGTCGAGCTCGAGACGGTGGGCACCGCAGTCAAGGATCCGTGGAAGGAGCTCAACAAAAAATAAAGCCCCGACACGCTACGCGTGCGGGTTTATTTCGGCGCGATGGAGCTGACGCAGGCGCAGCTCATCGCGCCGTGCCGAAGTAAGATTCGGTCTGCCGTTCCCCCAAGAAGCGCGATGCACTTCAGTGCGTCGCGCTTTTTTCGTGAACCGAAATGGTGCGTGCATTGAAGCCGCCGGGAACGGGGCTCGCGAAGTTAACGTACTGTTCCGGATAAATAATCTCCGATCAGAACGCAATTGGCACGACGCTTGCTGCATTGCGACATGTGAAGACAAAACTCAATCTGGTAATGGCGCTCGCCTTCGGGCTTCTTGCATCGCTTGCTCTGCCAACAAGCGGCGCGACGGAGGCGATCGTGAGCGCGGTGGCGTGGATCGGGGACCTGCACATCGCGGAATTTGCGGTCGCTGCCAACGCGTTCACGATCGTGCCGTAGGGACGCGCGCCGGGCGCCCGACGGGAGCCCGCGCGCGCGTTTTTTCTCGCTCCCGGCGCGATGAGCCGCGCGCGGCGGCGGCTCGATCGCGCCGAAGTAATCCGGCGCTTGGGCGGCGCAAGCCGTCGAAGCGTCCGGCATTACTACATCTTCAGCAGTCGCCTGGCGTTGCCCGAGAGGATCTTGGTGCGATCCTCCAGGCTCAAGGGCAGGTCGGCCATCCATTTCGTTCCGGGCGGGTTCGGAACAAACGGGTAGTCGACCGAGAAGAGGATCCGGTCCACGCCCATCTCCATGATGCTGCACATCAGCGCGGGCGTGGAGAAGTTGCCGCTCGTCGTGATCCAGAAATGCTTGCAGAAAGTGTCGCGGAAGGTGCTGGGTTTGTCGGCGCCGCGCGACAGGCACATGTTGATGCGCCAGGCGGAGAAGGGCAGCGATTCGCCCAGATGCCCCAGGACGATCTTCAGGCCGGGATATTTCTCGAATGCGCCCGACAGGATCATGCGGATACCGTGCGTGGCGGTCTCGACCGTGTAGCCCCAGGCCGCGGTGAGGAGCTGGGGAAACTCTTTCAGGTAATCCTTGTAGTAGGCATCGGCGACCGCCTGTACCGGCGAGGACGGATGGATGTAGAGCGGAACGTCGAGCGCCTGCGCGCGCTCGAAGATCGGCCAGAAGCGCTTGTCGTCGAAAAAGACCCCGTTCGTGGGTCCGTGCACCATCGCGCCCTTGAATCCGAGTTTCGTGACCGTGCGCTCGAGCTCGTCCGCCGCCGCCTTCGGGTCGGCGGTGGGAAGCGCCGCAAACCCGGCGAAACGCTCGGGATGGGCGCGAACGGCCTCGTGCAGCCGGTCGTTGGCGCGCTTTGCGAGCGGCACCGCGGTCGCCGCATCGAGGCGCTGCGTCGAGGGCGCGCCGTGCGAGAGCACCTGCACGTCGATGCCGGCTTCGTCCATTTCCCTGATGCGCAGCGCTCCCAAATCGTCCAGCCGCCGGAGCAGCTCGGGGCTGCGCGCCTCGCCGCTCCCGAAGCTTTTCGCCACTTCGGCGTCCCAGTAATGCTCTTCGAGTGCGATGACGAGGGGTCTGTCTTTGGCTGCCATGGGTGTGATTGCTCCGGGAAGAATTTTATCGGGGCCGCAACTTTAGCAGCCCGGACGCGGCCTGTCAGCCGCTGCGCGCACCGCGGGCGGAACGCCGCGACGGTCCGTCAGTTCGCCAGGCGGTCTACCGGAACAGCACCACCGGGATGGTCGCGTGAGAGGACTGAAGCCCCTTGGCTCACCTGTCGAGGCGGGTCTGCAGCTTCGCCATCCACGCCTCGCGCGTGCACGAGGTCGGGTCGTTGCGGATCAGCGCTTCGGTCTTGGCAACGATGACTTCCACGGGTTCAGTCAGGTCGAGGGGTTCGCCGTGGGGCTGTTTGACGTACCACGGCGAGGGCGTGTACAGCTCGATGCGGTTGTCCTCCGGATCGCTGAAATAGATGCTCCAGGCGTTTCCGTGATTGCGCGGAACGATTTCCTTCGCCCGCTCGGCCACCAGCACCGTGTAGAAGCGCCTGAGGTCCTCCAGATTCCTGACCCGGAACGAGAGCTGGTTGATTGTCGTCGGGGCATCTTCGGGCCGACCGGAAGCCATCACGATCTGATGGTGCTCGTCCGCATTGCGGCTGAGGAAGGCGATGCGTCCCCCGAGGTAATAGTCTCCGGAATCGGTCACCACCAGGCCGAGAACGCGGGAATAGAACGCGATCATCGCTTCCAGATCGCGGACGAACAAGCCGACGTGGGCGAGCTGGGCATCGGGAAGACTATTCGTCATTGCGATATCCTCCGTCGTCACGGCGATACGCGCTCGGGCCTGAACTCGAGGATGAAGTTCCACAGCGCCATGTCGCCGACGTTGGTGACCGTGTGGATGATCGGCTCGCGGAAGTTCACCACGCTGGGCGGCTCCTGCGGCGCGTCCTTGCCGTCGATGATCTGCCGCAGCAAAGGCCCCTGATTGATGCGGATCTCGACGCGCTGGCTGTGGCTGTGGCGCGCGCGCGTGTCCCCCGGCGCGAGCCGCTCCTCGTAGATGAAAAAGCGCTCGCCCTCGTACACGATCGTATTTTTCGCGGGCGGGATGATCTCGGCGGGCGATTTGACCGGCGGGTGATTGGGTTTGAGCGCCACCTCGAAATAGGCGCCCCCGTCCGGCGGGCGGTAGGATTCGCCCCATTTGAACACCGCGACCTCGCCGCGCCGCATCGCGCGCAGCACCTTGCCGAAGCGCAGCTCGATTTCGCCCATCGCCACGATCACGCGTTCGGCGCAGCCCGGCGTCGAGCCCAGGGCGCAGGGCGCTTCGTCGCGGCTCACGCGCACGTAATCGTTGTCGAGCACCGTCGCCGCCTGTGCGGTCTGGAATAGCCCCGCGAGCATCAGGGTCGTCGCCAAGCGTCTTGAAGCCGCGGCCATCGAATCCTCCTCAAGCGGTCTCGTTCTCGCGATTGAGATATTACCGGAAGGCGTCGCCCGTGTCGGTCGGATCGCCCGCTTAGGCGTCGAGCTCAGGATAGTGCCGGAAGATGCCGTGCCGGTTGAATGCGATCCGCCGCTTCGACGCGAGATAGGCGGCGATCCGCGGCCGTGCCGCGACGCGCTGGTGCAGCGCGATCGACCGCGGGTATTTCGATTCCAGTCTTCCCATCGCGACGGGAAAAGCGTAGCGCAAACCCGCGATCATCTGGAAAAGCGACAGGTCCGCGTAGGAAAACGCCTTGCCCAGAAGCCAGCCGCCCCTTTCGCGCCCGAGCACCCGTTCGAAGTAGCCCAGGAATTTCGGCAGGCGCTCGGCGGTGAAGTGCGCCGCGCGGCGGGCGGACTCGGGCTTCTGGTCTTCATAGTAGAAGGCGCCGCCGATCGGATGGTGCGTGTCGTGCGCCTCGACCAGCCAATCGGAGATCGTGAGCTGGAGCTGATGCGCCCAGAGACGCGCCGCTTCGCTCTTGGGCGCGAGGCCGTGGCGCGGCGCGATCCAGAGGAGGATGTTCGAGGTCTGCGCGATCACCAGCTTCCCCGCCTTCAGGAACGGCGGAGCGAACGGCAGGCGTCCGTCGGATTTGCCTTCCAGGAAACGCGTCAGCGCATCAACGCCGCGCCGCGGCAGCCGCGCGACGTCCTCGTAGCCGGCACCGGCTTCCTCCAGGGCGAGCCGGACGAATTCACCGCGGCCTTGTATCGAGGGCCAGTAATAGAGCTCGTAGCGCATGGGGGTCTCCTTGAAAATGCTCGTAGTTCATGAACCGACGGTCGCGTCGGCGCGATTCTCTCCGAATCTCAAGCTTGGCGGGCGGCTAGGGACCAGCGCCGCGCGCGATGGAGGAGAAAGAGCGCGACCCCGGTCGTCACCAGGTTCCAGGCGATGCCGTTGGCGAACGCGGCGCGGTAGGAGCCGGTCGCGTCGAAAATCCATCCGGGCATCCATCCCCCGAGCGCCATGCCGAAGAGCGTCGCCATCAGCACCGTTCCGGTCCGCACTCCGGCCTCACGCGGCGAAAAATATTCGCGCACGATGATCGGATAGGAGGGCACGAGGCCGCCCTGGAAAAGGCCGAAGAGCGCCGAGATCACGTAGAGCGCGGCGAGTTGCTGGAACGGCAGGAAGAGCGCGAGCGCGACCGCCTGCAGCACTGCGCCCAAGAGCAGCGTGCGCAAACCTCCGATCCGATCGACGATCCAGCCCGACACGAGCCGGCTGACGATGCCGAAACCGAGCATCAGAGAGAGCATCTCCGCACCGCGCGCCGCCGCATAGCCGAGGTCGCCGCAGTACGCGACCATGTGCACCTGCGGCATCGACATCGCGACGCAGCAGGCGACGCCCGCGATGCAGAGCAGCCCCTGCAGCGCGGTGGGCGAGAACCCGAGTGGCCGTTCCGATTGCGCCGCGGCATTCCCCGCGCGCTGCGCGCCGGCGCTCGGGGCCGCGAGATCCGCGATCGCCGGCGGCTTTTTCTTCAAGGCGAGCGCGAGCAAGGGCATCGCGAGCAGACAGAACACGCCCGTTCCCGTGTAAGTCGCGCGCCATCCCGCGGTGTCGATGAAATGCTGCATGAGCGGCGGCCAGACGGTTCCCGCGAGATAGTTGCCGCTCATCACGATGGCGACCGCGATCCCGCGCCTGCGCGTGAACCAGAGCGAAATGTCCGCGACCAGCGGCACGAAGGTGCCCGAGGTTCCCAGAAGACCGATCAGCAGACCTTGGGCCGCGGCGAACTCGAACAGGTTTTGCGCGAAACCCGCGGCGATGAAGCCGAGCCCGAGGCACACCGAGCCGACGAGAACGGGCACGATCACCCCGAACCGGTCGGCGAGCCTCCCCATCAGGATGCCGCCGAAGCCGAACCCGATCATGGTCAACGTGTAGG
>DATDGA010000319.1:0-2632 GCA_036522335.1 Burkholderiales bacterium | reverse complement strand
CCGGCATTCGAACCGGTGACCAAGTTCAACGCCACGGTCGACGCGGTGGAGCGCTTTCCCGACATGATACGGCAGGCGTTTCGCGTCGCGGTTTCCGGGGTGCCTGGCCCGGTGCATCTGCAGTTTCGCGGCAACGAAGGGCAGGTCGACGCCGAAGAAGCTGAAATGGAGCCGCTGGTCGAAGGGCAATTCGCGCGCGTTCCGCCGTTCCGGCCCGAGCCGGACGAGAAGAGCGTGCTCGCCGCGCTGAAAATCCTGCAGGACGCCGAGCGGCCGGTGATCGTCGCCGGCGGCGGGGTACGCGCATCGGGCGCGGGCAGGGAATTGGTCGCGCTGGCCGAGAAACTCTCGATACCCGTCGCGACTTCGCTCAACGGCAAGGATTCCATCCCGGGAGTCCATGCGCTTTCGGTCGGCGTCGTGGGAACGTATTCGCGCGAGAGCGCGAACCGGGTCGTGGGACAGGCGGACCTCGTGTGCTTCATCGGCACGGAGACCGGCGGGATGACCACGCATTTCTGGGCTGTTCCGAAGATCGGCGTCGCCGCCATCCAGATCGACAGCGATCCCGAAGCGCTCGGGCGCAACTATCCGCTGAAGGCGTCCGTTCTCGGCGACGCCAGGGTGGTGCTCGCGCGCATGCTCGATCGCGCCGACGCGAAGACCGCGGCGAAAAGAAAACCCTGGGTCGAGCAGACGCGCACCATCTGCAAGGAGTGGTCCGCGAAATACGCTCCGCAGCTCGCCTCCGACGCCGTTCCCATCCGGCCCGAGCGCATGTGCGCCGAGTTCACCAAGCACGTGCCCGACGACGGCATCGTCGTCGTCGATACCGGCCACGCCGGCATGTGGATGGGAGGGATGTACGACCTGCGCGCGCCGACCCAGAGCTACATCAGGAGCGCGGGTCATCTCGGTTGGGCGTTTCCCGCGGGCCTCGGCGCGAAATGCGGCGCTCCGGAGAGACCGGTGGTGGTATTCACCGGCGACGCCGGATTCTGGTACCACGTCGCGGAGATCGAGACCGCGGTGCGCTGGAAGATCAATTCGGTCACCGTCGTCAACAACAACGCGAGCGGCAACCAGTCCAAGCGCGGCTTCGACCGCGTCTACGGCGGTCAGCAGACCGAGCAGGCGCGCGAGCTGTGGACCTACAGGCCGGTGAATTTCGCGCGAATCGCCGAGGACATCGGGGCGCTCGGCATCCGCGTCGAGAAACCGGGCGAACTCGGTCCGGCGATCCAGCGCGCGCTCAAGGCCGATCGCCCGGCCATCGTGGACGTGGTGACCGACATCGACGCCCTCGCGCCCGTGGCAGTGTCCTGAATCGACTTTCCCGCGCGTCGCGTATGTTAAAATTCGCGCGTTCGAGAAGTCTCCAGCGCGATTCCCGCGAACGAAGGGGCGTTAGCTCAGCTGGTAGAGCAGCGGACTCTTAATCCGTTGGTCGTAGGTTCGATCCCTACACGCCCTACCATTTTTTCTATGGGTTAGCATGCCATAGCCTAGAGGCATATGTTCGCTCGAAGTTCAAGCCTGGGTCATTGCCCGAGAATGAACCCGCCAGGGTCCCCGGGTCCGGGAGCTTCGCCGAAACGGTAGGAGACGACCGCCCCAACAAAACGCTGCAACCGGCTTTCGGTGATCGGGCTCGAGGCCGCATCGCCCTCCAGCCTTGCGATCGAGCCGAACAAGCCCGCGTTCCAGCGGGAGGTGAGCCGATAGCTTGCCCCCAGCGCAAAGCGCACGCTGTTCAGGCCGGGGTGAGTTTCGAATTCAGGCAGACCGGAGGCCGCGCTCTGCTGCGCGTTCACTCCGAAGAACGTCTGCGTATAGCGCCCATCAGCCCAAGCGAGGCCCGGGCCGCCGAAAAGTGTCAGGCGCTCGCTGAACCGGTAGCGTCCCAGTGCATTGAAATGCACGAGCGTTCCCTGGCCGCGGTTGAGAATGTCGGTGAGCGCGCTCGCGCTCAGCAGGAACCAATCCTGGGTGTAGGCCACGGCAGCGCCGGCTGAAACCGTGCGATTCACATCCCCCAGGCCCTGGAGCCGCGGATCGTCTGATTCCTTTCTCTCCGCAAGTCCAGCGGACAGGGCAGCGGCGAGACGCCAGTGCGAATCCCGGTAGAGGTTGACGCCGATCCCGGCGAGGCTCGCGGTCCCGGGGTACGCGCCAAAGAAAAACGGGCCGTAGGTTGCGCCGACGAACGGCAGAACGATGAGCTTCTGACTGTCCGCGCCCGGAAACTTCGGCACGCTGTCCAGACCGACGCCGAGACTCACCCGCCAGGACGGCTCGTCTGCGCCCGCCTGCACGGCAACAGCGAGGCAGACGCCGCTGAGAAGCGATCGCAGTAAACAGCCCGGGTTCATCCAGTTACCGCCCACGAGTTTCCTCGCGTGCCATTGTGCGGGATGTGAAAGGCACAGTCCGGAGGGATTTTGTATCCAAATGTCACCGGCTTGACCACCGCGTCAACCGGCTACCGTACCGCGCGTTTTGCCGACTAGAAAGAGGAGTCGCCACGTGATCATGAGCGAACGGATGGTTGCGGCACGCGAGCGACAGGCTGCAAGCGTCGCCCAGGAAACAGCGGCTGCGGAGGCGGATGCTGGCGCAGGGCTCGCCAAAC
>DATDGA010000318.1:0-6619 GCA_036522335.1 Burkholderiales bacterium | reverse complement strand
GAGGAATTCATCGAGTCGATTTGCACGGATGCTCGCGGATTGTCATTGGAGGCGGATCCGATAACCGCGGTCAGCGTCTCTTTGCGGCGATGGCGCGATGTCCGATGTCGCGCCGATATTGCATGCCGTCGAAACGGATGCCTTTCCCTACGTCGTAAGCGCGCCGCTGCGCCATCTTGATCGTGTCTCCGAGCGCGGTCACGCAGAGCACCCGCCCGCCGCTGGTGACAATGGTTCCATCCTTCAGGGCGGTCCCCGAGTGAAAGACCCGGAAATCCTCTGCCGGGGACGGAAGCCCCGTCACGAAGTCGCCCTTCTTCGGGACATCGGGATAGCCAGAGGCGGCCAGAACTACGCCGAGCGCTGCGCGACGATCCCAGTCCACCTCGACGCGATCGAGCTTTCCGTTCAAGGTGCTCTCGATCAGTTCGAACAGGTCGCTTTTCAGACGCAGCATGATCGGTTGCGTCTCCGGATCGCCGAGGCGGCAGTTGAATTCCAGTACCCGGGGCGTGTCCGTGCCGTCGATCATCAGCCCCGCATAGAGGAACCCGCTGTAGGGGTGGCCTTCCGCGGACATTCCGGTGAGCACAGGCTGGATGATTTCGCGCAGCACGCGCGCGTGCAATTCTGGGGTCACGACCGGCGCCGGCGAATACGCCCCCATCCCTCCGGTATTGGGTCCCAGGTCGCCATCCCGCAGACGCTTGTGATCCTGGCTGGTCGCAAGGGGCAGTATGTGTTCGCCGTCGGCCAGCACGATGAAGCTTGCTTCCTCGCCTTCGAGAAATTCCTCGACGACGACGCGCTTGCCTGCCTCGCCCATCGTACCCTCGACAAGTATCCGCTCGATCGCTTGATGAGCTTCTTCTGTGCTCGTGGCGACGATCACGCCTTTCCCCGCCGCGAGACCGTCGGCCTTTACGACGATGGGTGCGCCGCGCGCCTCGACATAGTCGTGCGCGGCGCGCGCTTCGCTGAAACCGGAAAACTCCGCCGTGGGGATCCGGTGCCGCGTCATGAACTCCTTCGCGAACTGCTTGGAGCTTTCCAGCCGTGCGCAGGCCTTTGTCGGCCCGAGAATCCGCAGCCCCTTGTCCCGGAACCGATCGACGATTCCTTCGGCAAGAGGCGCCTCGGGCCCGACCACGGTGAAGTGGATGTTTTCGGAGCGCGCGAATTCAGCCAGTTCGTCGATTGCGGTGATCGCGATATTTTCCAGGCCCCCCTCGCGCGCCGTGCCGCCGTTGCCCGGGGCAACGTAGACTTTCTGCACGCGCGGGCTCCCCGCCAGGCGCCACGCTATCGCGTGTTCCCTGCCGCCTGAGCCGATGACCAGAAGCTTCATGAATGCGAATCAACCGCAGAGATTTACGGAAAAAGCCGGATCGTGCATCCGTGGTCAGAATCCTAGTGCCGGAAATGACGTACGCCGGTGAATACCATCGCGAGCTCGAGCTCGTCGGCGGCCGCGATGACTTCATCGTCACGCACGCTGCCCCCGGGCTGTATGATCGCCTTTGCGCCTGCCTGGGCGACCACCTCTACGCCATCCCGGAACGGGAAGAACGCATCGGAGGCGACGACGGATCCCGCGAGCGGCAATCCCGCGGCTTGTGCTTTGAACGCGGCGATCCGGGCGGCGTCGACGCGGCTCATCTGGCCTGCGCCGATGCCGAGCGTGCGTCCACCGGCACAGAATACGATCGCGTTCGACTTGACGAATTTCGCCACGCGCCAGGCGAACGTGAGATCGGCGAGCTGTGCCGGGGAGGGTTTCAACCGGGTGACCGTGCGCAGATCCGTGGCCGCCACGTTTCGCCGGTCCGGCGTTTGTACCAGGAGTCCGCCCCCGACGCGCTTGATATCGCAGGTCTGGGTGTTGTGCGCGAGCCTTGCCGACAGCACTCGTACGTTGGTTTTGGCGGCGAGCACCTTGCGTGCCTGCGGATCGATTTCGGGCGCAATCACCACCTCGACGAACTGTTTTGATACCGCGTCGGCCGTCGCAGCGTCAAGCCCACGATTGAACGCAACGATGCCTCCGAAAGCGGAAGTGGGGTCGGTGGCAAACGCGCGCCCGTATGCCTCCCGAGCCGAGTCTGAAATCGCGACGCCACAAGGGTTTGCGTGCTTGACGATCACGCAGGCCGGCTCATCGAAGGTCTTGACGCATTCCCAGGCGGCATCGGCGTCGGCAATGTTGTTGTAAGAGAGCTCCTTGCCTTGAATCTGGACATAGTCGGCGATCCCACCGGAACCCCGGTCGCCGTCGCGGTAGAGCGCTGCCGCCTGGTGCGGGTTTTCACCGTAACGCAGGTCCTGCAGTTTTTCAAACTGGAGCGTGAGGCGCCCGGGAAAAGGGGAAGGTGTTCCGTCGCCCCCAAGCCCGGTGAGGTAATTGCCGATGGCGGCTTCGTAGGCCGCGCTGTGGGCGAACGCCTTTTGGGCCAGGGCGAAACGCGTTCCCTCGCTCAAGGCACCGCCGCGCTCATTCATCTCGGCGAGCAGCTTCGGATAGTCCGAGGGGTCGGTCGCGACCGCGACGCCCGCATAGTTTTTCGCGCCTGCACGCAGCATGCTGGGGCCGCCGACGTCGATATTCTCGATCGCATCCGCGAGCTTGCAATCGGGCCGCGCGACGGTTTGCGCGAATGGATAGAGGTTGACGACCACCAGATCGATGGGTTCGATACCCGCGGCCTTGATTGCAGCCAGGTGCGCCGGGGAATCGCGCCGGGCGAGGATGCCGGCGTGCAGGCGCGGATGCAGCGTCTTTACCCGTCCGTCGAGCATTTCCGGGAAGCCGGTGTAGTCGCCCACCTCGGTTACCGGGATGCCCTGTTCGAAGAGCAGCTTCGCCGTACCTCCGGTCGATAGAATCCTGATCTTGAACGGGACGAGGCCGCGCGCAAACTCGGCAAGGCCGGTCTTGTCGGATACGCTGATCAGCGCCGTCCGGATGGGAATCATGCAAGTCGACGATGAGCCGGTAGATCGAGAAGGGTGAAGCACCCCGGTAGCTTTGGGGAAAATCTCGCCCCCTTCACCATTTACGATTCACCGTCACATCTTCTTGATCTTGAGCGACTGGATTTTCTTTCGCAAGGTATTGCGGTTGATGCCGAGCATATCGGCGGCGACGGACTGATTTCCTTCAGCCCTGTCGAGCACGATCTCGAGCATCGGGCGCTCGACGTTCTTGAGCACCATGTCGTAGATGGCGCGCGGTTTGGCGCCATCGAGGTCCTTGAAATACCTCTCCAGAGACCGCCGAACGCAGTCCGCGATCTCGTTGGTTTGCTTCATGCTGCCGTCTCCCAGAATTCTGGTTTGAGCTCGCGCACCACTGCTACCGGGCCTCCGCTGCGAATCACGCCGCCATCTCCAGCTCGTAGGGCAGGCGCAGATTTTCGCGCGCGAGCTGCTCGAAAAACTGGTTCACCGCTTTCAACTGCTGTTCGCAGGTTTCAAGTTGGTTCATGTGGTGCCGGAAATTCGCCGAACCGGCGAGTCCCTTGGTGTACCAGGAGATATGCTTACGCGCGACCTTGACTCCGGTCTCCCTCCCGTAGAACGCGTAGAGCTCGTGCAGGTGAGCGAGCAATACGGCATGGATTTCCGAGACGAAGGGCGGAGGGAGTTTCTCGCCAGTGGAAAAAAAATGTTCGATCTCGCGAAAGATCCAGGGACGGCCTTGCGCCGCCCGGCCGATCATGATGCCGTCGGCGCCGGTATATTCGAGTACTTGCTTCGCTTCCTCGGGAGTGGTGATGTCGCCGTTCGCCACCACGGGTAGCCGCGTGGATTGCTTCACCTCGCGGATCGTGTCGTACTCGGCTTGACCGGAAAAGCCGCAGGCCCGGGTGCGGCCGTGCAGGGACAAAAGCTGTACGCCGCTGTCTTCGGCGATTTTCGCAATCTTGAGGGCGTTCTTGTTCACAGTGTCCCACCCGGTGCGAAACTTCAAGGTCACGGGCACCGGCACCGCCTCCACCACCGCCTCAAGGATGCGTCCGACCAGAGATTCATCCTTCAACAGTGCGGAACCAGCCATGGTGTTGCAAACTTTCTTCGCCGGGCAGCCCATGTTGATGTCGACGATCTGCGCGCCTTGCTCGAAGTTGTAGCGCGCCGCCTCGGCCATCATGGCCGGGTCGGCCCCGGCGATCTGCACCGAGATCGGCTCGACCTCGCCGTCATGGTTGGCCCGACGACGAGTCTTCTCGCTGCCCCAGAGGAGCGAGTTCGATGCCACCATCTCGGACACGGCGAGACCCGCCCCGAACTTCTTGCACAACTGCCGGAAGGGGCGATCGGTGACCCCGGCCATCGGCGCGACAAAAAGATTATTGCGCAACGTGCGCGAACCGATTTGCATCAAAAATCACGGAAAGTTTTTTCTGGCGGGAGCGCAATTCTATACCTAAACGCGAACGCAAAGGGAAGCGCTTCTGCCGCTTTGCGCGCAAATTTTTCTGACGGCGGAGCCTTGTGTTTTTCCGCAGCGTAGAAGCGGCTGCGCGTCGGATCAGGGCAGCGCGCGCGCTCCGAACATCATGCGGCGGGCGAGAAAACGCCGCGCGGGCGGCAGGATATCGAGTGCGGCAAGACCTGCGCCACGCAGGAGCGCGAGCGGCAGGATGGAATTCGAGAACGTTCTTACCAGAAAATCGGTGAATCCGATTCCGGCGTAGCGATCGACCCGCCGCTCGCGTGCATAGCCAGCGAGAAATGCTGGTGCACCGATTTCTTCCTTTGGAACATCAAGCAACATCTGAGCCAATTCCCAGGCGTCGCGCAGGCCGAGATTGAGTCCCTGGCCCGCCACCGGATGCAGCGTCTGCGCGGCATTGCCTACTGCAAGTGCCCGGGGCGCGGGGTTGAGCGGGCCGCGGCGCAGCGAAAGCGGAAACGTCGCTCGGCGGCTCACTGAGCGGAAATCCCCCAGCCGTCCGCCAAAGGTTTCGCGCAGGCGCACCAGGAAATCCCGATCGGAAAGCCCGAGCAGCTCGCGGGCACCGTCGGGCCGCAGGCTCCAGACGAGGGCGTAGCGGTCCGCGTGCGGGAGCAGGGCGAGTGGCCCCTCGGCGGTGAAGCGTTCCCAGGCGATGCCGCGTCGAGGACGCTCGGCCGTCACTTCGGCCACGAGGGCATGCTGCCGATAGTCTCTGACATTCTGGGCCCGGTGAACCTGCCCGCCGTCGGCGAGGACGAGCAGCCGCGCGCGCATGGCGAATTCCTCTCCACCGCGGGACAGGCGCAGCGCTACTTCCTTGTCGGCCGATTCCCAGCTGCTCAACGTTCCCGCAACAACGGGCGTGCGATTCTCAAGCTGCGCAAGAAGCTTGGAATAAGCGGTCACATAACCCAGCGCCGGTAAGTCGTAGTCGGCGCTGCGCATGACGGTCCGGCCGAAACCCTGCTGAGAAATATGGATCGTTTCAATGGGGCTGTTTGGAATGGAGTTCCATGCCCCCAAGCGCTCGAGGATGAGGCGACTGCCGTAAGAGAGCGCGATCGGTCGATCTGCGATGGTTGCTTCGTCTGAGATTCGGATGACGGACAGCGGGCCGTCTGCCATGGCGAGCGCGAGTGCACAGCCGACTGGACCACCGCCGGCAATCGCGACATCTACGTCGGGCAGTTCAGCCACGACCCACGAGCGCCTCGATATCCCGAACCGATTTGGGCGCCGCCGCCGTCAATACTTCGCACCCGGCGGGTGTGACCACGACATCGTCTTCGATGCGCACTCCCGTATTCCAGAACTCCCGAGGTACGTCCTCTGCGGGTCGGATGTAGCAGCCCGGTTCCACGGTCAGCGTCATTCCCGGCTCCAAGCGGCGCCATTCCCCGCGCGACTTGTATTCCCCGGCGTCGTGGACATCCAGACCGAGCCAGTGGCCGGTGCGGTGCATATAGAAGCGCTTGTAATCCTCGGACTCGATCACTTTCTCGACGGTGCCGCGACACAGTCCCAGGTCGACGAAGCCCTGCGCGAGAGTTTTCACCGCGGCATTGTGCGGCTCGTCCCAGCGCTTGCCCGCAGTTACCGAGCCGATTGCCGCAGTTTGCGCGGCGAGCACCAGCTCGTAGACGTCTTTCTGCGGCCCGCTGAATTTTCCGCCAACGGGAAAGGTGCGCGTCAGGTCGGACGCATAGCCGTCCAGCTCGCAACCAGCGTCGATGAGCAAAAGATCACCATCGGCGAGCGGCGCGTTGTTGTCGCGGTAGTGCAGGATGCAGGCGTTGGCGCCTCCCGCAACGATGGGCCAGTAAGCGGGAAATTGGGAACCACGGCGGCGAAACTCATAAAGAAGCTCCGCTTCGATTTCGTATTCGCTGCGCCCAGGTCGGGTTGCCCGCATCGCACGTTGGTGTGCCTCCGCCGAGATCGCCGCGGCGCGGCGCATCACCGCGATCTCGCTATCGTCCTTGATGAGGCGCATCTCATCGAGTGCGACGCGCACATCACGGATTTCGGCGGGCGCAGTGACCCCGGCGCGTGTCTGCGCGCGGACTTCGTTCAGCCAGCCCATGACGCGCGCGTCCCAGCCAGCGTCGGCCCCGGGTGCGTAGTGAAGTGCAGGCCGATTCGCGAGCAGCCTCGGTATGT
>DATDGA010000317.1:0-7370 GCA_036522335.1 Burkholderiales bacterium | reverse complement strand
GGTTGGCGAGCACCTCGTTCATGTTCATGTTGGTCTGGGTGCCGGAGCCGGTCTGCCAGACCACGAGCGGAAACTCGCCGTCGTGCTTTCCGGCGAGCACTTCGTCCGCCGCGGCAACGATGGCGTTCGCCTTGTCGGCGGACAGATCGCCCAGCTCGCGATTGACCGCCGCGCAGGCGCGCTTGACTCTTGCCAGCGCGTGAACGAACTCGGGCGGCATGCGCTCACCCGAGATTCGGAAGTTTTCCAGCGATCGCTGCGTCTGCGCGCCCCACAGCCGGTCGGCCGGGACGCGAATTTCCCCGAAACTGTCGCGTTCGATGCGGGTGTCGGCCATGTTCGCTCCCATCGAGGCGAACTATGCTACGCTAAAATTCAAATTCGATTTCACGTCCGGCCTTGCCATGAAAATCGACATCTTCAATCACGTCATGCCGGTGGCTTACCTCGACATGATGAAGCAGCACCTGAAGGACCCGGGGATCCTCAAGCGCATGAGCGGTCTGCGCATGCTCTGGGACATCGAGGCGCGGGTGCGGATGCTGGACGAGAAATTTCCAGACGTGCAGCAGGTGCTGACGCTGTCCCTTCCCTCCCCCGAGCTGGTGGGCGGCCCCGAGCTCGCCCCCGAGCTCGCGCGCATCGCCAACGACGGCATGGCGAACATGGTGGCGAAATGGCCGAAGAAATTCCCCGCCTTCGTCGCTTCGCTGCCGATGAACAACGTCCCTGCGGCGATCGAGGAGATGGACCGCGCCCTGGATACGCTCGGCGCGCGCGGCGTGCAGATCTGCACGAGCGTCAACGGCCGGCCGCTGGATGAACCGGAGTTCTTTCCGGTTTTCGAGCGCGCGACGAACAAGCACGACGTGCCGATCTGGATGCACCCGGCACGTCCCGCGACACGCGCGGACTACGTGGGCGAGCAGAAGTCGAAATACGAGATCTGGCAGGTGCTGGGATGGCCTTTCGAGACGAGCGTGGCGATGTCGCGCATCGTGTTTTCCGGACTGTTCGAGAAACTCCCTGGAATCCGCATCATCACCCACCATTGCGGCGCCATGATCCCGTTCTTTTCGGGGCGCGCGGAAACGCTCTGGGCGCAACTGGGCAGCCGCAGCGCCGACGAGAACTACGAAGAGCTTCTCAAATCCATGAAGAAGAAACCCATCGAGTATTTCAAGATGTTCTACGCCGATACGGTGCTCGGCGGCTCGGCCTCGGCGCTGCGCTGCGGGCTGGATTTTTTCGGCGCCGACCGCGTGGTGTTCGCGAGCGACTGTCCGTTCGATCCGGAGGGCGGCCCGATGTTCATCCGCGAGGGTATACGTTCCGTCGAAGACCTGAAATTGCCGGAAGCGGACAAGCGAAAGATCTACTTCGGCAATGCCATGAAGCTGCTGCGCCTGCCGAGCGGCGACCGGAAGTGACCCGACCGGATCGGCAGATGCAGACCTCCAAAGAAAAAGGCCGCATCGCGCGGCCTTTCCCGGATTTCAGCGACGTTCTTATTTTACGGTAGCGGCGCCTGCCTTGGACGCCACCTCGTCCTGCGAGCCGGTGCCGCCGGAGCAGCCGATCGCCCCGATGATCTTGCCGCCTTCCATCAGAAGAACGCCTCCGCGCGAGGCGATGACGTCGTCCAGGGTGAGCAGGTAGTTCAAACCGTTCTGGACGCCGGCCTCGAACGCCTTGGTTTCGCGACGGAACTTCGCAGAAGCGCGGGCCTTGTGCTCCGCGATCGCGATCGATCCGAGCTGCGCCCCGTCCTGGCGCTTGAACGACACCAGATTGGCTCCCGAATCCACCACGGCGCAGTTCAGTTTCCAGCCGCGCTTCGAGGATTCGCCCAGCGCCGCAGCGAGGGCCGCATCGGCGCGCTCAAGCGATATCGGTGCACCGTAGGGAATGTCGTTCGGCATCTTGTCCGGAACGTTGTCCATCGGGTTCGCCGGTGGGGTAGCGGGCTGCTGCGCGACAGCGCTCAGCGCAAATGCCGCAAGTATCGCGGGAAGTACGACTCGAGCTACGGATTTCAACGACATATGCTTCTCCTCTTGGTTGACTGCGATTGGAATGCGCTCCGTCCAAAGGTGAACAGGCGCAAGCTTGCTTTCATTCCTCCAGGGAACCCTCGGTCCTATTCCTTAAGCGTGCTTCGAATCTGCTCCAGTGCCGCCGGGTCCTCGATGGTGGTGAGATCCCCGGGATCCCGCCCTTCCGCGAGCGCCTGGATCGTGCGCCGCAGCGTCTTGCCCGAGCGGGTCTTGGGCAGCAGGGACACGAAGTGTACCGCACGTGGACGAGCGATGGCGCCCAGTTGCTTATCCACGGTCTCCATGACCTCCTTTTCCAGACGTGCACGGCCCTCGGGCGTGCCGAGCGACGAGGTGTCCTTCGCCACCGCGAACGCCAGCGGCATCTGGCCCTTCAGCGAGTCGGCCACACCCACCACCGCGCACTCGGCGATGTTGGAATGCATGTTCACCGCTTCCTCGATCTCGCGCGTTCCCAGGCGGTGCCCGGCGACGTTGATCACGTCGTCGGTGCGGCCGAGAATGAAGTAATAGCCGTCCTCGTCCCGGATGCCCCAGTCGAACGTCGAATAGACCCTCTTCTCGCTGAAGGTCCCGAAGTAAGTCTTGACGAAGCGCTCGTCGTCGCCCCACACCGTGGTCATGCAGCCCGGCGGCAGAGGCGGGACGACGGCGACCACGGCTTTTTCGCCGGTCCCCGCCTCGGCGGCGTCGGCTTCGCGCAGCAACTTCAGGTCGTAGCCGAACACGGGGAAACTCGGGCTGCCGAGCTTGATCGGCGTCTTCTCCACGCCGGGGACCGCCGACAGGATCGGCCAGCCGGATTCCGTCTGCCAGTAGTGATCGATGACGGGCTTGTTCAGCCCCTCGGCGATCCACGCATGAGTCGGTTGGTCAAGGGGCTCACCGGCGAGGAACAGGTGCTTGAGCGAGCCGAGGTCGTACTTGCGCAGGAACGCCGGATCGTACTTCTTGAGCACGCGAATCGCGGTCGGAGCGGAGAACATCACGCTCACTTTGTGCTCCTGCACGATCTTCCACCAGATTCCGGCGTCGGGCCGGATCGGCACGCCCTCGTACATGATCGTCGTCATGCCCGCGATCAGCGGGCCGTAGATGATGTAGGAGTGTCCCACCACCCAGCCGATGTCCGAGGTGGTGAACATCGTCTCCCCCGCGTTGCCGCAGTAGATGTGCTTCATCGATGCCGCGAGGGCCACCGCGTAACCGCCCACGTCGCGCTGCACGCCTTTCGGCCTCCCGGTCGTGCCGGACGTATAGAGAATGTAAGACGGTTCGTTCGATTCGAGCCAGGTGACCGGCACCTTTGCGTCGATGTGCTTCGCGCGCAGGTCCGCATAATCCAGATCGCGCTCCGCGAGGAACTGCATCGATTTGTCCAGCCCGCGCCGGAAGATGACGACTTTCCCGGGCGGATGCTTGGCCAGCTTAAGGGATTCGTCCACCAGCGCCTTGTAGGTCACTACCTTTCCCATGCGGCTGCCGCCGTCGGCGGTGACCATGAGCTTCGGCCGGGCGTCGTCGATGCGCGCCGCGAGGCTCGCGGCGGCGAAACCGCCGAATACGACCGAGTGGATCGCGCCTATCCTCGCGCAGGCGAGAATGACGAAGGCGGCCTCCGGGATCATGGGCATGTAAACGATCACGCGGTCGCCCTTGCCCACGCCGAGCGATCGCATCATTGCAGCCGCGCGCTGCACCTCGGCGTGCAACTCGCGGTAGCTGTAGCTCCGCTCCTCGTTGGTCTCGGTGGAGATGTAGACCAGCGCTTTTTGATCGCCGCGAGCCTCGATGTGCCGGTCGATCGCGTTGTGGCAGAGATTCGTTTCGCCGCCGACGAACCATCGTGCGAAGGGCGGCCGGCCGTAGTCGAGCACTCTGGCGTGCCGTTTGTGCCAGTGCACCAGCCTCGCCTGCTCCGACCAGAAGCCTTCGCGGTCTTCGATCGAGCGCTTATGGAAATCGCGATAGGTCGTCATTGGGCGCCACTTTACGCCGCTACTTTTGCTGGTTCCTGAGCGCCTGGGTGATCTTGTCCAGGGGAAACTCTACGTTGAGCCGCCGGCACACGGCCAGAAGGAAAGGCAGGATTCGCCGCAGCACTTCGTTCGCCGTGTCGCCCATCTGGTCCGCATTCGCATGCTCGATGACCTGTACCGCCCGGTCGATATCGCTCGGCAAGGTCATGGGCTTCACCAGGCTCACCTCGTCCTGGTTGACAATGCGCTGCGCCTTGCGGCTCGCCGCATCCTGCAGGCGCTGCAGGGCGAGCTTCATGAGTTCTTCGACCGAAGATACCGTGTCCACGTCGAGGGCTGCCAGACCGATGCTCGTGCGAATTTTGAGAACGTGCTCGCGGTAGGTGACTTGCGCCTTCTCCATCTGCTCGTGCATGCGGCGCGCAAAGGCGAGCGCCTGCTGGGAGGAGGTCCCGGCGAAGATCACCGTGAAAGTCGACTCCGCGGTGCGGCCTATCGAATCCTCGGCGCGCAGGGTTCCCGTCACCATCTTCGCAACCCTCGCCAGCAGCTGGTCGGCCACGTTTTTCCCGACTTTCTCGATGATCTCCTGGTAGGAGTCCATCCGGAAGACCAGGACCGAAAGCGGCCCGCCGTGCCGGCGTGCGTGGGAGAAATGCTTGCCGCCCTCGGTGACGAGGTAGTGGGGAGTGAAAGTGCCCGTGACCGGGTCGCGGGTGGCGGTCTGGTCGAGCGCCTGTTTGCCGGCGGCGACCTGGTGCTTCGCCTCGACCAGGTGCAGCAGAGTATCGATGCGTGAAAGAATCTCCGTGCCGTCGGTGGTCTTGGTGATGAAGTCGTTGGCTCCGGCGGCGCGCGCGCGCTTCTTGGGGGCGTCATCCTCGTCGCCGGAGATCATGATCACCGGCATGCCGCGAATTCGCTCGTCCCCGGACTGCCGGATGCGCTCGAGAAGCGCAAACCCGTCCAACACCGGCATCTGGATGTCGGAGAACACCACCACGATGGAGGGATCGGTCGCGATCGCCTGCCAGCCGCCCTCGCCGTTCGCCTCTTCCCGAACGTCGAAACTCTTGCGTATCAGGCGCGCTATCGTGGTGCGGACGATCTTGGAATCGTCCACGAGCAGCACGCGCTGCTTCGGGATCTGGGAAGGCGTGGAAGGAGAGGGATTCGAGCTCATCTCAGTCCGCCAGGTCGACCACGATGCGTCCCTTCGCCGCGCCCTTGAGCAGGCCGTCGAACGCCTGCGGAAGCTGGTCGAACGGGATGGTCCGTGTCATGTCCTTGAGGTGAGCCGGCCGCATGTCACCCGCCAGCCGCCGCCACACCTCCTGGCGCTGCGGCATCGGCGTGGCGCCTGAGTCGATCCCCAGAAGGCTCACGCCGCGCAGGATGAACGGCGCGACCGTGGTATTCAAACTCATGCTCGCCGCAAGACCGATAGCGGCAATGGTTCCGCCCGGCATCATGGTACTCGCCATCCAGGCGAGAACCTCTCCTCCCAGGTTGTCCACGGCTCCGGCCCAAGTCGCGCGGTCGAGCGGCTTGATCTTCGAGAGATCGAGGGATTTTCTCGACATCACTTCCTTCGCACCCAGTCCCTTGAGGTACTCGGCTTCGCCCTCCTTGCCGGTCAGCGCCACCACGTGATAGCCCATGCGCGAAAGGATGTCGATGGAAATCGAACCGACGCCGCCCGTGGCGCCGCTCACGACCACCGGACCCCTGGCGGGCGCAAGGCCGTTCGCTTCCATGCGCACGATGGCGAGTCCGGCGGTATACCCGGCAGTGCCGAGCGCCATCGCTTCGAAAAGATTCATTCCCCTGGGCATGGGAACCACCCAGTCCGCCGGGACTCTGGCGTACTCGGCATAGCCGCCGTCGTGAGCCACGCCCAGGTCGTAGCTCGTGCAGATCACCGCGTCACCGCGCTTGAAACGCGCGTCGGCAGATTCGGTCACCGTGCCCGACAGGTCGATGCCGCCGACGCAGGGGAAGCGCCGGACGATCTTTCCGGCGCCGGTCGCCGCGAGCGCGTCCTTGTAGTTAACGCTCGAGTACGCGACACGCACCACGACGTCACCCTTGTCCAGGTCTTCGACCTCGAGATCCTCGAAGCGCGCAACCACCTTTTTCTCGATTTCGCGGATGCGGTAGGCCTTGAATTTGTCCATGGTTGCTTTCGAAGCGACGCAATGCCGCGCCGCTGCTGCGTAGGATTATACCGGCGCCGCGACCCCTTCCGGGGAGACGTCAGGATGGCAGCCGCCGGAGTTCCGCCAGGTACTCGCGCGACTGCATCTCGACCAACCGGCTACCGGTGCGCTCGAACTCGAACACCATGGCCCGCAAGCGCGAATCGCCGGGATCCTCCTCGATATTGAGGAGCTTGTCAGGCGCGGCGTCGGCCGACACGATCAGCTTGATCCGGTTGTCGTAGAAGACGTCCACCATCAGTGTGAAGCGGCGCGCCGCCTCCGCGAGCGCGAGCCCCATTCGCGGCACGCCGGATACGACGACGGTGTGGAAGCGCCTGGAAAGGTCCAGGTAATCGTGCTGCGAGCGACCCCAGCCGCAGATGACGCCGAAGTCGAACCACACCACGCCCCCGGCGCGGCGGCGGTAGGGAATGACCCGTCCCTCGACGTCGAGCTCGTGGAATTCCTCCTCGACTTCCGCGATTCTTCCGAAAGCCTCCAGCAGCATCCGTTCGGCCTGCTCCCCGAGCGGCGTGTGATAGACCTTGACGTCCTCGAGCATACGCCGGCGGTAGTCGATCCCGCCGTCGACGTGCAGCACGTCGAGCCGCTCCTTGAGCAGCGCGATCATGGGCAGGAAGTTCTCGCGCTTGAGGCCATCCTTGTACAGTTCGTCCGGATGATAGTTCGAGGTCATGCAACAGACGACGCCCAGGTCCATCACCCGGCCGAGCAGGCGCCCGACGATCATGGCGTCGGCGATGTCGTTGACGTGCATCTCGTCGAAGCAGATGAGGCGATAGCGCTTGGCGATGAGCTCGGCGAGCGCTACGAGGGGGTCTTCGCGGCCCTTCAACTCCTCGAGTTCGCGATGCACGTCGCGCATGAAATGGTGGAAGTGCACGCGGCGCTTTCTCACCAGCGGCAGGCACCGGTAGAAGCTGTCCATCAGGAAGCTCTTGCCGCGCCCCACGCCTCCCCACAGGTAGACACCGCGCGGCAAGGTGGGGCGCACCACCAGACGTCTCAACGCGGTGCTGCGCCGCGCCTTGTAGGCGGTCCACTCCTCGTAGAGCTGTTGCAGCCGTTCGACCGCGCGAAGCTGCGAGGGGTCGCTTCGGAATCCGCGGCGC
>DATDGA010000316.1:0-2265 GCA_036522335.1 Burkholderiales bacterium | reverse complement strand
GCTCCTGCACAAGCATCGTCTCGAGCGCGTCCTGGTCGTACGCGACGGATTCGAACTACGCGGCCTCATCACGGTGAAGGATATTCTCAAGTCGAGCGAGCACCCGGACGCATCCAAGGATCAGCATGGAAAACTGCGCGTCGGCGCGGCGGTGGGCGTGGGCGAGGGCACCGAGGAACGCGTCGCGGCCCTCGTCGAGGCGGGCGTGGACGTCATCGTCGTCGATACCGCTCACGGACACTCGCAAGGCGTGCTCGACCGCCTGCGCTGGATCAAGCGCAACGCAGGCTCGGCCGAGGTGATCGGCGGCAACGTCGCAACCGCGGAAGGCGCAAAAGCACTCGTCGATCAGGGCGCGGACGCAGTGAAGGTCGGGATCGGACCGGGCTCGATCTGCACCACGCGCATCGTCGCCGGCGTCGGCATTCCGCAAGTCACCGCAATCCAGAACGTCGCTGCCGCGCTCGAGAAAGCGGGCGTGCCGCTCGTCGCCGACGGCGGGGTGCGTTTTTCCGGGGACGTCGCCAAGGCGATCGCCGCCGGCGCGCATGCCGTGATGCTGGGCGGCCTTTTCGCCGGCACGGAGGAGTCGCCCGGGGAGATCGAGCTGTTCCAGGGGCGCTCCTACAAGACCTACCGGGGAATGGGCTCGCTCTCGGCGATGCAACAAGGCTCCGCCGACCGCTATTTCCAGGATTCCTCGGTGCACGCGGACAAGCTCGTACCCGAAGGCGTCGAAGGCCGCGTTCCTTACAAGGGCTCGGTGGTCGGGGTGATCGAGCAGTTGATGGGGGGCCTGCGCGCGAGCATGGGCTACGTCGGCTGCGAAGGCATAGACGCCATGCGCACCCGCACGCAGTTCGTCGAGATTACCGGCGCTGGCATGCGAGAATCGCACGTCCACGACGTGCAGATCGTCAAGGAAGCGCCGAACTACCAGGTCGAGTAGTGCACGACAAGATCCTCATCCTCGACTTCGGCGCGCAGTATTCTCAGCTGATCGCGCGCCGCGTCCGGGAGGCCAAGGTCTATTGCGAGCTGCATCCCTGCGACGTCAGCGACGGCTTCGTCCGTGAGTTCGCTCCACGCGGGGTGATACTTTCGGGCGGTCCGGCCTCCGTATACGATGACGCGACGCCGAAAGCGCCCGCGGCGGTCTTCAAGCTGGGCGTGCCGGTCCTCGGCATCTGCTACGGGATGCAGACCATGGCGGCTCAACTGGGCGGCCAGGTCGAAAACTCCAGGGTGCGTGAATTCGGTTACGCCGAGGTGCGGGCGCGCGGACACTCGAAACTGCTCGATGGCCTCCAGGACCGCATCAACGGCGAAAAGCACGGACTGCTCGACGTCTGGATGAGTCACGGCGACAAAGTGACCGCAATGCCGCCGGGCTTCAAGGTCATCGCCAGCAACGATTCGACGCCGATTGCCGGGATGGCGGACGAAGAGCGCCGCTTCTACGGAGTGCAGTTCCATCCGGAGGTGACGCACACGCACCAGGGCAGCGCGATCCTCGGCCGCTTCGTGCATGAGATCTGCAAGTGCGACAGCAGCTGGAGCATGCCCGACTACGTCGCCGAAGCCGTCGAGAAAATCCGCAGCGCGGTCGGTCGCGAGGAAGTGCTGCTCGGACTGTCGGGCGGTGTGGACTCGGCGGTGGCGGCGGCACTGATCCATCGCGCCATCGGCGCGCAGCTCACCTGCGTGTTCGTCGATACCGGCTTGCTCCGGCAGAACGAGGCGCAGGAAGTGATGCGGGCTTTCTCCCGGAATCTCGGCGTCAAGGTCGATCGGGTCGACGCCTCCGGGCGCTTCCTAGCGGCGCTCGCCGGCGTAGAGGACCCGGAGCAGAAACGCAAGATCATCGGTCGCGAATTCGTCGAGGTGTTCCAGACGGAGGCGAAGAAGTTTCCAAAGGTGAAATGGCTCGCGCAAGGCACGATCTATCCCGACGTGATCGAGTCGGCGGGCGCGAAGACGAAGAAGGCGCAGTCCATCAAGTCGCACCACAACGTGGGGGGCCTGCCAGAAACGCTGCACCTGAAGCTGCTCGAGCCGCTGCGGGATCTTTTCAAGGACGAAGTGCGCGAGCTGGGACTCGCGCTTGGACTCCCGCGTGAAATGGTGTTCCGGCATCCTTTCCCCGGGCCGGGGCTCGGCGTACGCATCCTCGGCGAAGTGAAACGGGAGTACGCGGAGCTGCTGCGCCGCGCGGACGCGGTCTTCATCGAAGAACTCCGCGCTGCAAAGGACGCCGATGGCGTG
>DATDGA010000315.1:0-1879 GCA_036522335.1 Burkholderiales bacterium | reverse complement strand
CTGCATCGCGGTGTGCACCCCAATCGAGGCGTTGGTGGCGCCCGGCCCGCGCGTGACGAAGCAGATGCCAGGCTTGCCCGTGACCTTGGCCCAGGCCTCGGCCATGTAAGCGGCGCCGCCGTCCTGGCGCGCGACGATCAGACGTATCGAATCGCGCGCGTCGTAGAGCGCGTCGAGCACCGCGAGATAGCTCTCCCCGGGAACGCAGAACGCCGTGTCGACGCCGTGGATTTTCAGCGCATCGACCAGGATCTGAGCCGCGGTTCTGGGTGTCCCGATCGCTATCATGGAAAAGGTGTTCCCCGGAAAGCCGCAACTATACCGCAGCGATGCGGCTCCGGTGCCGATTGGATAGAATCGCACTGAATCACACCGCGATTTCCATGGTCGAAGACATTCCCGGACTGCGCCGCATCCTGAAGACGAGCAAGGTGATCGCCGTCGTCGGCCTCTCGGGCGACTGGTTCCGGCCGAGCTATTTCGCCGCGAAATACATGATCGAGCACGGCTACACCGTCATCCCCGTGAACCCGAACTACGACGCCATACTCGGGCAGAAATGCTACAAGTCGCTGCGCGAAATTCCGGTGAAGGTGGACATCGTCGATTGCTTCAGGAAGACCGAGGACATCATGCCGATCACCGAGGACGCGATCGCGATCGGTGCGAAAGTGCTGTGGCAGCAGCTCGGCGTCACGAACACCGAAGCGGTGAAGAAGGTCGAAGCGGCAGGGCTCGAGGCGGTCATGGACCGCTGCATGAAAATCGAACACGGTCGCCTCTTCGGCGGATTGAACTGGTGCGGAGTGAACACGAAAGTCATTTCCGCCAAACGGCCGCAGTGGCTGCCGTATTGAGTGCGGCAGTCCATGGCTGACCGCAAGTTCGGCATCGAAACGCTGGCGCTGCACGCCGGGCAGATCCCTGATGCGGCGACGGGCTCGCGCGCCGTGCCCTTGTACCAGACCACGTCCTATGTGTTCGATTCGGCCGACCATGCGGCGAGCCTTTTCAACCTTCAGACCTTCGGCAACGTCTATACGCGGCTCTCGAACCCGACCACCGCGGTGCTGGAGGAACGCGTCGCGGCGCTCGAAGGCGGGCGTGCCGCCGTCGCGACAGCCACCGGGCAGGCGGCCGAGATGACCGCGATCCTGACGCTGTGCGAGGCGGGCGACCACATCGTGTCGGCTTCGACGCTCTACGGCGGGACCTACACGCTGCTCGAAGTGAACTTGCGCAAGCTCGGGATCGAAACGACCTTCGTTCACCCGGACGATCCCGAAAACTTCCGCCGCGCGATCACGGCTAAAACCAAGCTTCTCTACGCCGAGACGCTCGGCAATCCGCTGATCAACATCGTCGACATCGAAGCGGTCGCGAAGATCGCACGCGAGGCCGGCGTGCCGTTCATGATCGACAACACCGTGCCCTCGCCGTACCTCTGCCGCCCGTTCGAATGGGGCGCGGACATCGTTGTGCATTCGGCCACGAAGTACATCGGCGGACACGGCACGACCATGGGTGGCGTGATCGTGGAATCAGGCAAATTCCCCTGGGCGGACGAGAGAATCCGCGACAAGTTTCCCGGGATGCACGAACCCTCACGCGGCTATCACGGCGTGCGCTTCTACGAGACCTTCGGGGATTTCGGCTACACCATGCGCGCGCGCATGGAGACGCTGCGCACTTTCGGCCCGGCGCTCGCGCCTTTCAACGCGTGGCTGCTGCTGCAGGGGCTTGAGACTCTTCCCGTGAGGATGGGCCGGCATTGCGAGAACGCGCTCGCCGTCGCGAAGTTCCTCCAGGACCATCCGCGCGTGGCATGGGTCAACTATCCGGGGCTTCCCGGCAACAAGTATTACAAGCTCGCGCAGAA
>DATDGA010000314.1:0-6361 GCA_036522335.1 Burkholderiales bacterium | reverse complement strand
GCAGCGCTCCGGCGCGACAACCCGAAGGTCGGCGCCGTGGCGAGCTTCATCGGCGTGTGTCGTGACGCGAACGACGGGGACGCGGTAACGAAGATGACCCTCGAGCACTATCCGGGAATGACGGAGAAGGCCCTCGAGAAGATCGTGGCCGAGGCCCGGACGCGCTGGGATGTGATGGACGTTCTTGTGGTGCATCGGGTCGGCGAGCTGAAGCCCGCCGATCAGATCGTGCTCGTCGTGGTGACCGGAGCGCACCGCGGCGAGGCTTTCGCCGCCTGCGAGTTCGTCATGGACTACCTGAAGACCCGCGCGCCGTTTTGGAAGAAGGAAGAGACCCCGCAGGGCGCGCGCTGGGTCGAGGCGCGGAGCTCCGACGACGAAGCCGCGCAGCGCTGGGAGCCGCCGAAGTCGAGCGTTGCCTGAGGACGGCGCGGTTTACGCGTACCGTTCGAGCCGCTATCATGGCGGCGTCTCAGGGAGATGGCATACCTCCCCTAACCGCCGCAAGGCTGATGATGCCTACGTGACACGCCGGAGAACGTAGGCGCGGTTGTCGTCCTTAAGTTGCCTCCGTCGTGCCCGATGACATGCGGAACGGAGGTCTTCATGACTGAAATATGGGCTTTGGCCGCGCTGTGGCTCGGGCTTGCCTTGCTCGCGGCGCTGCTTTCGGTCTGGATCAAAGTCGCCAATGCGCTTTCCGAAATCGTGGTGGGCACTGTGGCGCAGCTGGTGCTCGGCGCGGCCTTCGGTGCCGCGTTCCTCGGAGCGGATCAGGCCTGGATCAAGTTTCTCGCTGGTGCCGGTGCCATCGTGCTCACCTTCCTCGCCGGAGCGGAATTGGATCCGGCGGTCTTCAAGCGCAAATGGAAGGAAGCGACCGCAATAGGCTTGATCAGTTTCTTCGTACCGTTCTTCGGCTGCGCCGCGGCGGCGCGCTGGCTGCTCGGCTGGGACGTCGAGGCGAGCTGGCTCGCGGGGGTGGCGATGTCGACAACCTCGGTTGCAGTGGTGTATGCAGTGATGATCGAGTTCGGCTTCAACGCCACCGACTATGGGAAGACCGTACTCGCGGCTTGTTTCATCACCGACCTCGGTACCGTGATCGCACTGGGCCTGATCTTCGCCCCGTTTACACTGAAGACGCTGCTCTTCGTCGGGGCACTCGCGGCAGCAGCGGTGGCCCTTCCCTGGCTGACGCCGCGGTTTTTCAGGCGCTTCGGCGGCCGGCCCTCGGAGATGGAAGCGAAGTTTCTGCTGGTGCTCCTGTTCGGACTGGGCGCGCTCGCGGGCTGGGCCGACAGCGAAGCGGTGCTGCCCGCCTACGTGCTGGGCATGATGCTCGCAGGCACGGTCGGCAAGGATCACGCGCTCGTGCGGCGCCTGCGCACGCTCACTTTCGGCCTGCTGACGCCGTTCTACTTCATCCGGGCCGGCTCCTTCGTCTCGGTGCCTGCCCTCGTCGCGGCGCCGGCCGCGTTTCTCCTGATGCTCACCGTCAAGGTGGCCACCAAGATAGCGGGCGTGTATCCCGTGACTCAGGCGTTCCGGTCTCCGCCGAAGGAAGGGATGTATACGACTCTGCTGATGTCGACCGGCCTGACCTTCGGCACGATCTCCTCTCTGTTCGGCCTGTCGCACGGAATCGTGAGCCAGGCGCAGTATTCGGCGCTCGTCGCCGCCGTGATTGCTAGTGCGGTGGTGCCGACGCTGATCGCCAACGCATTCTTCCTGCCCCGCCGCCATTTGCCCAGGCGCGAAGGACCGGCCGCAGGGGTCTCCAAACCGGACTAGGACGAGTCTCCGCAGTCAGCCGCGCCCGGCAAGGCGCAGGTTCGCCTGGGTCAGGCGATCGACCAGAACGCGCATGAACGCCTTGTTGAATCCGACCTGGCAGCCGTCGGTCGCGACGCGCAGTGCATCGGCTTTGATCTCGATCACCGTGACTTCGCCCGCCGCCGTGATCGTGGTAGTGCGACGGCCCATGCGGCCGGTGAAGTAAAGGATTTCGCCGAAACATCCCCCGGGTTTGATGGTGTTGAGCTGCTTCCCGAGGAGCGCTACGCCGACTTCGCCGTCGATGAGGATGTAGAAGCTGTCGCCCTGGTCGGCCTCCCGGATGATCACGGTTCCCGCCTCGATGGTCTTCCAGCTGCCTATCCGCACGACCTCCCACAGAGCGACGTCGTCGAAGTCCTCGAAAAACGGCATGTTGCGCAGCTCGTTGAATTTCTGCGAATCGGAGACCGACGCGCCGGAAAGGCGCAGCGTGCTGAAGGCTTGGCTGAGCTCTTTACCGAACTCGAGCCAGGTCTTGTGGCGTGCGGCCGGATCCTTCTCGATGGCCTTCATCACGATCTTGTCGAGCAGCGGCGACAGGTCTGGACGCAAGGTCACCGGCCGGGCAGGGACCGTATTTAGGATGGCGTAGCTCAAGCCCGCCTGCGTACTGGCCTCGTAAGGCAGCCTGCCGGTGAGCAGCCGGTACATCACCACGCCCAGCGAATAGATATCGGTCTGGTGGGTGATGTCTTCCATCCGGATCTGCTCGGGGGACATGTAGGCGGGCGAACCCACGCCGGTGATCTGTGTCGTCTCCTGGCCAAGTCGCTGCTGAAACGAAGCTCCGAAGTCGCTCACCTTGGTGTCGCCCGACTGCGAGAGCAGGATGTTGCCGGGTTTGATATCGCGGTGTATCACGCCGTGCTGAAACGCATACTCGAGCGCGCGGACGCACTTGAAAATGATCTCGACTACCTTGTTGAGCGGCAGCAGGTTGGTGACGTCGGAGTGCGCCTCGAGCGTCGTTCCGGGCACGTACTCCATCACCAGGTAGCTGTGCTCGGGCTCGACCACCGCGTCGAGGATCTCGACGATGTGCGGATGGTTGAGCTTGCCGGCGAGCGCCGCCTCGGCAAGAAACGCCTTGTGCATCATCCGCTCGGTTTGCGGATTGATGGTGTCGGCGAACAGGAATACCTTGATCGCCACCTCGCGGTCGGCGAACGGATCGCGCGCAAGGTACACGCGGCTGGTTGCACCGCTGCCGATCTCCCGAACGATCGGGTATTTGCCCAGGTGCTCCTGGAGTTCGAACTTCATCGCCATGGCGGCCAAGTCTAAGCCAAGACTCCGGACGGGGAAAGTTGCAGAATGACGGTTCGCAGCCTTGAAAACGGGCACAAATCCCCCACTTGCACCTCAACTACAGGTTTTCGGAGTCGCAGCGAAATGCGCATCGACAAGCTGACCACGAAGTTCCAGCAGGCTCTGGGCGACGCCCAGAGCCTCGCCGTGGGACAGGACAACCAATTCATCGAGCCGTTGCACCTGCTCGCCGCCTTGCTCGACCAGGAGGATGGAGGGAGCGCCTCGCTTCTGTCCCGCGCGGGCGTCAACGTTCCACGGCTGCGGGAGGCGGCCAAGCAGGCGATTTCCCGGCTCCCGAAAGTCGAAGGCCATGGCGGGGAAGTGCAGATCTCGCGCGAGCTGAATGGGCTCCTCAACCTCACGGATAAGGAAGCGCAGAAGCGCGGCGATCAGTACATCGCTTCCGAGCTGTTTCTGCTCGCGCTCGCCGAAGACAAGGGCGAGGCGGGTCGCCTGCTGAAGGAAAACGGCGGCAGCAAGAAGGCGATCGACCAGGCGATCAAGATGGTACGTGGCGGCGAATCGGTCGGGAGCCAGGAAGCGGAAGGGAGCCGTGAGGCGCTGAAGAAATATACCCTCGATCTCACCGAACGCGCGCGCTCGGGCAAGCTCGACCCGGTAATCGGGCGCGACGACGAGATCCGCCGCGTGATCCAGATCCTACAGCGCCGCACCAAGAACAATCCGGTGCTGATCGGCGAGCCGGGGGTCGGAAAGACAGCGATCGTCGAGGGCCTCGCGCAGCGAATCGTGAACGAAGAAGTGCCGGAGACGCTCAAAGGGAAGCGCGTGCTTTCTCTCGACATGGCGGCGCTGCTCGCCGGCGCCAAGTATCGCGGCGAATTCGAGGAGCGCCTCAAAGCCGTGCTGAAAGAGCTCTCTCAGGACGAGGGACGCACCATCGTCTTTATCGACGAGCTGCACACCATGGTTGGGGCGGGCAAGGCGGAAGGCGCGATCGACGCGGGCAACATGCTCAAGCCGGCACTCGCACGCGGCGAGCTGCATTGCGTGGGCGCGACGACTCTCGACGAATACCGCAAATACGTCGAGAAGGACGCGGCGCTCGAGCGCCGCTTCCAGAAGGTGATGGTGAACGAGCCTTCGGTCGAGGCGACCATCGCCATCCTGCGGGGGCTGCAGGAGAAGTACGAGGTGCATCACGGCGTGGACATCACCGACCCTGCGATCGTCGCTGCGGCCGAGCTCTCGCAGCGCTACATCACCGACCGCTTTCTTCCGGACAAGGCGATCGACCTGATCGACGAGGCGGCCGCGCGCATCAAGATGGAGATCGACTCCAAGCCGGAAGTCATGGACAAGCTCGACCGGCGCTTGATCCAGCTCAAGATCGAACGCGAGGCCGTAAAGAAGGAGAAAGACGAGGCTTCGCAGAAGCGCCTGACTCTGATCGAGGGCGAAATAAAGAAGCTCGAGCGTGAATACGCCGATCTCGAGGAAGTGTGGAAGGCGGAGAAGTCGCAGGTGGCCGGGTCGCAACACATCAAGGAAGAGATGGAGAAGTTGAAGCTCGAGATGGAGGCCGCGAAGCGCAAAGGCGACTGGCAGAAAGTCTCCGAGCTCCAGTACGGTCGCATACCGCAGCTCGAAGCTCAACTGAAGAAGGCCGAGAAGGCGCCGTCGGCGCAGGCAAAACCGAAACTGCTGCGCACCCAGGTCGGAGCGGAGGAAATCGCGGAAGTCGTGTCGCGCGCGACCGGCATTCCGGTCTCGAAAATGATGCAGGGCGAGCGCGATAAGCTCCTCGCCATGGAGGAGAAGCTCCACGAGCGCGTGGTCGGCCAGGACGAAGCCGTGCATCTCGTCGCCGATGCAATCCGCCGCTCGCGCGCCGGGCTCTCCGATCCGAACAAGCCCTATGGATCGTTCCTCTTTCTCGGCCCCACCGGCGTAGGCAAGACCGAACTGTGCAAGGCGCTGGCGGCTTTCCTGTTCGATTCAGAGGACCACCTCATCCGCATCGACATGTCCGAATTCATGGAGAAGCATTCGGTCGCGCGTCTGATTGGAGCGCCCCCCGGCTATGTCGGTTACGAGGAAGGCGGGCATCTCACCGAGACGGTGCGACGCAAGCCCTACAGCGTGATCCTGCTCGATGAAATCGAGAAGGCGCACCCCGACGTGTTCAACGTGCTCCTGCAGGTGCTCGACGACGGCCGCATGACCGACGGCCAGGGGCGGACCGTGGACTTCAAGAACACCGTGGTGGTGATGACTTCCAACCTCGGATCGCACATGATCCAGCAGATGCAGGGCGACGATCCCGGCCTCATCAAGACCGCGGTCATGGCCGAAGTGAAGACGCAGTTCAGGCCGGAGTTCGTGAACCGCATCGACGAGATCGTGGTGTTCCACGCGCTCGACGAGAAGCACATCCGGAACATCGCCAGGATCCAGCTGCGCTACCTCGAGGAGCGGCTGGCGAAGCTGGAAATGGGGCTCGAAGTCGCCGACGGCGCCCTCGCGCAGCTCGCCAAGGCGGGGTTCGATCCGGTCTACGGCGCGCGTCCGCTCAAGCGGGCGATCCAGCAGAGCGTCGAAAACCCGCTCGCGAAACAGATCCTCGAGGGTAGATTCGCCGCGAAGGACGTGATCCGCGTGGAATACCGCGGCGGCGCGATGCAGTTCGAGAAGGCTGCAACGAGGCCGGCGCAAAAAGCCGCGGCACTCTGAAACAAAAACCTTGATGCAGCGCGTCGCCCCGGGCAGAATCCGGGTTCAATGTTCGTCGCCGACTCCAAGCGCCTCACTCACGCCGGCGCCAAGAAGATAGCCGATACCGCCGTAGCGAAGGCCAGGCAGGCCGGGATCGCGATCTCGGTCGCGGTCGCCGACTCAGGCGGTCATCTGATCGCGCTCGAGCGCATGGACGGAGGCCGTTTCCATTCCTTGCACTCGGCCACGACCAAGGCCGTGTGCGCCGCGTCGAACAAGCGGCCGACGTCCTCCCACGGCGCTCAAGGCCAGGCGCTCGACGTGGCGCACGCGCTCGGACTCGCGCTCGCGGCGGGGCCAGAGCGCTGGACGGCGATGGAAGGCGGTTGTCCCGTGATCGTCGAAGGCGAGTGCGTAGGCGATGAAGCTGGACTTGGAATCCCGGAGTTCGGTGCGTTCCAGATCCACCGGCATCTCGATCACGCGCGAGCCGAGCGGCTCCATGCCTTTGCCGACGCCCTCGGTTTCGACGAAC
>DATDGA010000313.1:0-2657 GCA_036522335.1 Burkholderiales bacterium | reverse complement strand
ATAGTCGGGGAAGTTGAGAACGGCCGGGGGCAGGTCCGTCAGCAGATTCGGTGCGTGTTCGTCGACGAAGGTGCCTTCCCAGTCCACGCCGCCGTCGAAGAGCTCCGGCGCTGTCTCGATGGCGCGGCGCACCTGGTAGCCGCCGTTCGAGGTGCCGACCGCGTAGGTGAAGCGCGGCGAATGGCCATAGCCCGCCTTCACGCCGTCGCGCGCGAGTTGTGCAGCCTTGATCATGTATTCGGCCCACCGCGTGAAAGGCTGGCCGGGATCGTTGTCGAAGAAATGTACCCACACGGTGGAAACCGGGTTGAGCCGGCAGGCGAGCGGGTCCGCGGGCGGCGTCGCGCTCACCGCAGCGATGAAGAGGTTGAGCACGCCCTTGTTCTGCGAGGCGTAGGCGTAACCCTGCTGGACCACGTAATCGCTCCAGGCGAAATCGCCGTTGAACTCGCTGCGCGTGCCGGACGCGCCGGCGACCACCAGCCGGCCGTTCCAGTCGTTCGGTAAGCGCAGGAGAAAGCGCGCCTGGCCGGTCGGGTCCGACGCGATGCGCGCGTCGAGCTGCAGGCCCGGCACCACTTTGGTGATCGGGGTGCGCTTGCCCGCGCTCGGGGCGATCACGCTGCGATCGGTGATCGGGGTGAAGGCGAAGGCCGGCACCCCCGGCAGCGAGTTGTTGGCCGGCGTCGTCAGCGGATTATTGGTGGTGAGGTCCGTGCTCTGGAAGCAGGTGGCGTCGGCGAGACGGCTCCCGAGAACTTTGAGAACGTCCGCGCACGTCACTCCTGCGCGGGCGGAGAAGGGAACGAGGAGCAACAGCAAGAGCGCAGAGCAGATTCTGGGAAACATGGGCGTTCTCCTTTGTCCGGCCGGTGCGACCGAGCGATGATAGTATCAACGAGACTCCTCGCGTACAAGGTCGGAAAATCACGGCAAGCCGACCACCGCCGCGTCCCTCGGATAGCCGATCGCATAGCTCACGCTGAATTTCAGCGTCTCGTTCGGCGCGATCGACCGGGTCCAGGCGACTACGCCCTGCCGCTCTTCCCAGTTTTCGCTCGTGGGCTTGGGATCGAACTTCGCCTCGACCTTGATCTGGTCGTTGGTCGAAACCGGCGAGGATTCCAATACCAGGAGGTCCACCGGCGTCTTGTGCAAGCTCGTGAGCGTGTAAAGATCATTCACTTCGCGCTCGTTCTTCTGCCCGATGAGGCCGCCAGAGCCGTTCCTGTCTTTCACCCGATCGACTTTCACGCGCACCAGGCTGTCGCGGCCGAAGGGCAGTACGAGCGCCGTCGAGGTCTGCGGATTCCAGCCGGTCGCGCCGACGTAGTTGCCGTCGCGGTAGAGCTGGATCTCGCCGGCCAGCCACACGCCTTCGGGACGCTCGGCTTCCGCAGTGACGACCGCTTGAGCGTCCAGCCTCGGCACGACGCGCAGGCGCATTTTCACGGGAAGCGAGAGCTTCGCGAGCGATACCGTCACTTTGCGGCCGTCGGAAGGCAGGCTCACGGCGCCGGGCACTTCGAACTCGGTGGTGAACGCGGTTTGAACCTCGACCGGCGAGTCCTTGCGCAACTCGTCGACTTTCGCACTTCGCTGCGCGAGGGGCGCCGCGGCGAGCGCACGAAGCGATGAAACTTCCGACAAGGCGCCGACGCTCGGGCTGTACAAGGAGAGCATCCACGAACGCGGATCGGATCCCTGAGGCGACAGGCGCGGCTGGCCGGTGGAGAGTTTTAGCCTGACGTTGGTCCAGTCCTCGCCCGTCGTCTGCGAGATCGCGCCCTGGCGCTCGAGCAGCACTTTCGATCCCGCCGAATCCAGGCCCGCGCGGTAAGCCGGCCGCCATCCGGCGCCGTTCATCTGATAGGACACGCGGACGTTCCCCGGCTGCTCGGCGGAAACGCCGATTGCGATCGTGCGCACGTCCTTCGCGCCGCTCTTCAGCCTCGCGAGATCGCGCTCGAGCGCGCGTATCTCCTTGTCGATCTCGCGCTTCTGCACCTGCACCTTCTGGATCCTGCCGAAGGCGTCGTTGCCGCCGCGCCGGATCGCTTCGATCACCTCGGCGACCGACTTTCCGTTGAGAACGGGAGCAGGCTTCTCCCCTGCCGGCGCACCCAGACGCGATATGTACTCCGCTGTCATCTGCGCGGACTTCGCATCGACCTCAAGCACCGCCTGCCGGTCCTTGAGCGCCTGGATCTTGTCCTCGATCGCGGATTCGCGAGCGTTCGATGCGCCCGTTCGGCTCTGATCCTGCGTCGAGACCTCGCCGATGCGCACCCCCGCATCCGACTCCACCCGCACCGTCTGCGGATCGAAATTCGCCGGCAGCCCGGCGATTTCGAGGCGCGTCATGCCCGGCGTGACTTTCGCGGTGCGCTCAACCGTCGCGCTGCCGGGGTAAAGCGTTACCGAGGTGATTCGGTAGGCGTCCTGCGCCAGTGCTTCGCCGCAGCTGATTGATATTGCGACCAGCGCAACTCCGATGCTTGTCCATCGATGAAGAATCATTGTTAACCCCTTTCATTCCGGCATCTGCCGTTTCGAATGTCGCCCTTCGTCGATTGCTGGGCACGAAACGGTAAACGCGAGGACGGAGCCGGTGGGGTTAATGTCTGGTTCAGGAGAAAGCGCGCAGTCGCGCCGTC
>DATDGA010000312.1:0-9176 GCA_036522335.1 Burkholderiales bacterium | reverse complement strand
GCCCCTTCCCAAGGAGATAAGAGGCGCTACTTCTTGTCGCCCTTGTCACCTTTGTCGCCCTTGCCGCCTTTGCCGCCCTTCTCTTCCGCAGCAGGCGCGGCTTCCGGCGCCTTCTGCTTGATGCTCGGCACGTCGGCGGCGGCAGGTACGCCCTCGGCGGGCGCGACCGCTCCCGCGACCCCGGCGGCCGCGGCAGCCGCGGCGGCTTCCTCTTCCTCGGCGATCGCCGCCTTCGGGATCTGCGCCGAAGCGACGGTCGGATTCTCGTTGCCGCCCAACGCAATTTCAACGCCCTTGGGCATGGCGAGCTCGCGCAGGTGAATCGAGTGTCCGATCGCGAGCGAAGACAGATCCACCTCGATGAATTCGGGCAGGTCCGCGGGCAGGCATCGCACGTCCATCTCGTTCAGAACGTGGGTGATGAGTCCGCCCTGCTCCTTGATCGCCGGCGATTTTTCCGCGTTGACGAAATGCAACGGCACCTTGATATGGATCTTCTCGTCCGCCGAAACACGCTGGAAGTCGACGTGCTGCACTTCCGTCTTGAACGGATGCATGTTGACCGCGCGCAACAGCACCTGCTCCTTTGCGCCGTCCAGGGCGAGGGTCAGGATGGAGGCGTGAAACTTTTCGTTGCGCAGTTGGTGGTACAGCGGATTGTGATCGAGCTCGATGTTGACCGCGGTCTTCTTGCCCCCGTAGAGAATCCCGGGAACTTTCCCGCTGAGGCGCAGGCGGCGGCTCGCACCCCTTCCTTGCCCTTTGCGTGTTTGTGCGACGACTTCGATTGCCATGCCAGTCTCCCAGGTTAAGGCGTATCCGCGACCAGATACCGCCGTCAAAAAATCTATTCTATGAACAGCGAACTCACCGAATCCTCGTTGCTGATTCGCAGTATCGTCTCTGCGAGCAGCCCTGCAACCGAAAGGACGCGGATCTTGCTGCACGCCTGAGCCACCTTCGAGAGCGGGATGGAATCGGTCACCACCAGCTCGTCCATCTCCGACTCGGCGATACGCTCCACCGCCCCGCCCGAGAGCACCGGGTGCGTGCAATACGCGACCACCCGGGTCGCGCCTTCTCCCTTCAGCGCCTGCGCCGCTTTGACCAGCGTATTGGCGGTATCGACCATGTCGTCCATGATGACGCAGTCGCGCCCCTTCACTTCGCCGATCACGTTCATGACTTCAGACACGTTCGGCTGAGGGCGGCGCTTGTCGATGATCGCGAGATCCGACTCCAGTCGCTTCGCCATCGCGCGCGCGCGCACGACCCCGCCGACGTCGGGCGACACCACCAGCAGATTCTGATACTGGTGCTTCCAAACGTCCCCAAGCAAGACCGGGGTAGCGTAGACATTGTCCACGGGCACGTCAAAAAATCCCTGTATCTGGTCGGCGTGCAGATCCATCGTCAGCACGCGGTCGACCCCTGCCGCCTGCAGCATATTCGCCGCCACCTTCGCACTGATTGCCACGCGCGCCGAGCGCGGACGCCGGTCCTGGCGCGCATACCCGAAATACGGGATCGCAGCCGTCACGCGGGCGGCCGAGGCGCGCTTCAGAGCATCGACGATCAGCAGCACCTCCATTAGGCTGTCGTTCGCCGGCGAGCAGGTGGACTGCAGCACGAAACAGTCCTTGCCGCGTACGTTCTCCAGCAGCTCGACCATGATCTCGCCGTCGGAGAACTTCCCCACGGTAGCGTGACCGAGCGGGATGTTGAGCCTCCGCACCACCGCGTGCGCGAGCAGCGGGTTGGCGTTCCCGGTGAAAACCATCAGGCTTTCGTAGGCCATGCGCTCTACTCGGCAAATCGGAGAGGACCGGAGCCCGAGCCCTCATCCACAAAAAATTAGCCGCCCGAGCGGCTCGACAAACTCCTGGCTCCTCGCTACGTTTTCTGGCTGGGGAGGAAGGATTCGAACCCTCGTATGGCGGAATCAAAATCCGCTGCCTTAACCAGCTTGGCGACTCCCCAAGCGCTAACCCTTCTCCAACAACGCCGCAAGCGGATGACCATCCAGCCCGCGCACGGCGAAGCCACGCATCTCCGCGGGCATCCTGGATAAGACCGAGCGTGCCTCTCGCTCGGCCGCAAATTCGACGAATACGCATGCGCCTGAGCCGCTCATGCGCGCATCCCCGAACGCCCTGAGCCATTCGAGATGCGCCGCCACTTCCGAATGACGCCGACACACGACCGATTCCAAGTCGTTCCTGCCGAAACGGGCAGAAAAGCCCGACATTTTGATGGTTTTCGAATTTTGTGTCAATTCAGGTGCGGTGAAAATCGCCTGCGTGGACACGCTGACCGGTGGAACGAGCACGACGTACCATGCCTGCGGCAATGCGAGCGGCGTGAGCCGCTCGCCCACGCCCTCGGCGAACGCGTTGCTCCCAAAAAGAAAGAACGGTACGTCGGCCCCGAGCGCGAGCGCCATTGAGGCAAGCCGCTCCTTGGAAAAACCGAGTCCCCACAGCCGGTTCAGGACGGCGAGGGTCGTGGCGCAATCGGAGCTTCCACCGCCCAGCCCCCCGCCGATCGGGATGTGTTTTTCGATGTCGATGTCAACGCCGCGATTCGAGCCACTTTCCGATTGCAGGAGTCGTGCGGCGCGCACGGCGAGTTCCTCATTTTCGTCGATTCCGGGCAAGACCCTCGCCAGTCTCACTTCGGCGTCAGGGCGCGGCGTGAAACGCAGCCAGTCGCACAGCTCAATCAGCCGGAAAGCGGTCTGCAACAGGTGATAGCCGTCGGGACGCCGGCCGACGACGTGCAGGAACAGATTCAGCTTGGCCGGCGCAGGATAGCGGCGCTCCCACGGATTCAATTTGTCCATTGATCCACGATCAGGCGAATTTCAAGATTTTCGCGCGACACGCGCAGCCGGAATGGCCGCCCATCCCGAAATTCCTCATAGGCCACGTGCCAGCCGTCCTGCCACAGTTCCAGGTCCCGGTTCACCTCCTCGCCGCGAACCTCCGCCGGCCGGCCCGGGCTTGGCATCGCCCGAACCCAGTCGGAGAGTCCGCCAAGCGGAAGTCGCCAGCCAAGCGCTTGCTCGGTCAAGTCCTCCGCGTTGTCGGCGCGGTACTCCTTCTGTTCGCCTGTAACCAGTCGGAACTGATCGCCTTTCCTATCGAGGCGCGCAATGCCCTGGCCGAAGGGGGACGTGATGAGCAGCTCGTCGGCGTCACCCGAGTGGCGCCAGAAGATGCGCCCCGATGCGGCGTCTTTGCCGTAGCGAACCGCAACCCGGCCGGAAAGCTCGAAGCCCCCCGGGGGAGGACGACCGGCCTCGGGGAAGGACGCGCAGGCGCCGAGCGCTGCCGCTGCTGCAAAGGCGAGGGAAAAACGGACCACTAGAGTTGGCAGGCTCCAAAACCTATCAGCGCTTGAGGCGCTTGATCGTATTGGCAAGTGTTTCGTTGTCTGGAGCTTCCCGTGTCGCATCGCTCCAGACGCGCTCCGCCTCGGCTCGTTCGCCCGATGCCCAGAGCACTTCGCCGAGGTGGGCGGCAATTTCCGCGTCGGGCCGCCCGGCGTACGCGCGCTTCAGGTAGCCGAGCGAATCCTTGAGTTTGCCCTGCCGGTACAAGACCCAGCCCATGCTGTCGATGATGAACGAATCGTCAGGGGCAAGCGTCAGCGCTTTCTCGATCAGCTGGCGCGCCTCGGGCAGGCGCTGGTTGCGGTCGGCGAGGGAATAGCCGAGCGCGTTGTACGCATGCGCATGCTCCGGTCGTATCTCGATCAGCTTGCGCAGCGAGGACTCGAGAATGTCCACCCGCTCGATTCTCTCGGCGAGCATCGCGTAGTCGTAAAGCAGCTCGGGATCGTTCGGCAGCCGATCCAGAGCCTGCCCGACGAGGTCGAACGCCGCCTTGGGCTGGTTGGCCTCGCGCAGGAGCTGCGCTTCGGCAAGAATCAGCTGCACGCGCTGCTGGCTGTTCTTCGCGCCCGCGTGCTGCAGCCGGGCGCGTGCCTCATCGAGCTTGCCTTGCTTGAAAAGCACTTGAGCGTAGCGGATCTGCGCCTGCACGTACTGCTCGCCCTCGCCCACTTCGTCGTACCACCGGAGCGCCTCCGGAAGATTCTTCCGTTCTTCGGCAACTTCGCCAAGGTACAAGCGCACCGCGTCCTTGTCGCGGTACGGACTATCGATCAGGCTCTTCAGATACCTTTCGGCCGAATCGTAGTCTTTGAGTTGCAACGATAGCAGCGCGACCGCAAAAGCCATGTCGGTGCTGTCGGGCACGCCGGTCATGAGTTTCTGGAATTCGGCGCGAGCTTCGCCAAAGCGCTTTTGCGCAACCAGCAGGCGTGCGTAGGCGAGGCGCGTTTCTCGCGCGGCAGGATTTCTTTTCAGATAGCCGGCAAGCAGCGCTGCGGCCTGATCCGTCGAAACCTTCTGCAGCAGTTGTGCTTCGAGCAGCACCGCCGCCTCGTAGTCGGGACGCAGTTGTCCGGCCTTGCGGGCTTCCTCCAGAGCAACCCGTTCCTCGCCGGCGTTGGCCGCCGCCCGCGCGACGGCAAAGTGCGCTTCGGGGAGTTTGGGGTAGTCCGCAGCAAGACTCTGCACGAGCTTCAGCGCGGCTTGCTTGTCTTGGGCACTCGCGAGTGTGCGGGTTAGCTGCGCAAATCCGCTTGCGGGTTCGGAAGCAGAACTGGCCAGCACCTTTTTCAGATTGGGCAGGGCTTCCTCGTAGCGGCCTGCAGCGACCAGCAATCCGGAAAGAGCCAGGAGCGGCCGCAGCGAACCGGGATCGGTTTCATACCAGACCGTTGCGGCCTCGATGGCGGCGGTGTTCATACGAGCGTAAAGGGCAACCTCGGTGGCGCGGCGCGCGATTCGAGGATCGCGGGTACGTTTCGCGAGATCGACATACGCCTGCGCGGAGAGCGCGACGTTACCGCGCTGCCCCGCGATCTCGGCGAGCAGGAATTCGTACAGGAGATTTTCGGTCAACTCCTGATTCGGAAGCGCCGAACGGTCTACGGGCTCGGCTGCGACCTGCAGGTCCTCGGCGGGCGCATTCGCGTCGGATTCGTCCTGTGTTTCCTCTCCCCCCGCGGCCGGTTGCGGCGGAGTTGCGGCGCATCCCGCAAACAGGACAAACAGCATCGCGGTAAACAGCCGCAAGGCAGCGACCCGGACGGGGAACAGGCTCTGTGGATTGGACATGGGAGCACTTGCTGTCGTGGAGGCGTAGTTTAGGTATATTTCGAAAGTCCGACAAGGACATTGGGTTCCGCCGTGCCAGAACTTCCGGAAGTCGAGATCACCCGCCGCGGCATCGAGCCTTTCGTGCTCGGCAAGACTATTACGGGCGTTATCGTGCGCAACCCGAATCTGCGTCAGCGGGTGCCGCGGAACATCGTCCGTATTCTCGTCGGCAAACAGGTCAGACGCCTGATCCGGCGCGGAAAGTATCTGTTGTTCGAATGCGACGGCGGCTTGCTGATCGTTCACCTGGGCATGTCGGGGAGCCTGCGCGTGATCGACCCCGAAACGCCCCCGCGCGAGCACGATCATATCGACATCATTTTCGACGGCACGGCACTGCGACTGCGCGATCCGCGGCGCTTTGGCATAGTGCTGTGGAACTACGGCGATGCTTCGGGCCAACCGCTGCTCGCCAAGCTCGGCGTCGAACCGCTGGAGGAGCAATTCTCCCCGGAGTTCCTCTACCGGGTCACCCGCGGCCGCGACGTCGGCGTCAAGCAGTTGTTGATGAACGCGAGCGTCGTGGTCGGAATCGGAAATATCTACGCCAACGAGAGTCTGTTCAGGGCTGGAATCCACCCCCGCCTGCGCGCACGACGCCTCTCACGCGCACGCTGCGAGAAGCTGGTCGCGGCCGTGAAGGAGACTCTTGTCGCCGCGCTGGCCGCCGGCGGGTCGAGCCTGCGCGATTTCGTGCACTCCGACGGGGCTTCGGGCTATTTTCAACAACATTACTATGTCTACGACCGTGCCGCGCTTCCGTGCCGCGTATGTGGATCTGCCATTCGGGTGGCGCGTCTCGGCCAGCGGTCCACCTTCTACTGCGCGACCTGCCAGAAGTGAAAGGGCACCCTATTTTTTCCGCTTCCTGACCTTCGCGGCGAGCGCCTGCGCAACGCGCGGTTGCACGAACTTGCTCACGTCGCCTCCCAGGGAGGCGATTTCCCTCACCATGGTGGCAGAGATGAACAAGTACTGTTCGGCCGGGGTCAGGAACAGGACTTCTACGTCCGGATAGAGGTTTCGGTTCATGCCCGCCATCTGGAATTCGTACTCGAAGTCCGATACCGCGCGCAGGCCGCGCAGGACGACTTGCGCCTTTTGCTCGCGAACGAAATCCATCAGCAGTCCGCGAAAACCCTCGACCTTCACGTTGCGATAGGGCTTGAGCACCTCGCGCGCCAGACGCACGCGCTCTTGCGTCGCAAAAAACGGGTTCTTCGTCTGGCTGTCGGCGATGCCCACCACCACCACGTCGAAAAGGGCGGCGGCGCGCCGCACCAGATCCTGGTGGCCTCGAGTGATCGGATCAAACGTTCCCGGATATACCGCCTTGATCATCGGGCTGCCTCCCCAGAAGATGAAAGTGCACATTGCCTGCGCGAGCGTGCTTCAGAATACCCCAGCCACGGGATGGCTCAACGACCGTGTCGCTCTCAACGTACGCCCGTCCCCCTTCGGAGAGGAGTCCGTGCACGAGGGCAAGCGCGGCGGCCTGCAATCCGAGTCGGAACGGCGGATCAACGAACGCGATATCGAATCGGGAGCGCGTACCGCGGGCGAATTCTAGCGCATCGCCGCGCACCACAGTCAGGTTCGCGGCACCGAGCTTGTGTGCATTCTCGCGGATCGCGCGCAACACGGTGGGATTGTTCTCGACCATCACGACCGAGGCGGCGCCTCGCGAAAGCGCCTCGAAGCCGAGCGCGCCGCTGCCCGCGAAGAGATCGAGGCACGCCATGCCCGTCAGATCCCGGCCGAGCCAGTTGAACAGTGTTTCGCGCACGCGATCAGGTGTCGGCCTCAAGTCCGCGGCATCGGGGAATTCGAGAATGCGGCTGCGCCACACGCCGCCGATGATGCGCACCGTGTTGCGTCTAGTCCGGCGCACCGACGATGACAATCGAAAGCTTTGCCGGATCAAGGCGGCGGGAAAACGCGCTTCGGACCTGCTCCAGAGTCACCGCTTGCACGCGCGCGGGGTAGCGGTCGAGCCAGTCGAGCGGCAATCTGTAGAAACCGATCAGAGTCAGCTGCTCGAGGAGCTTGCGGTTGGTGTCGATGCGGAGGGGGAATCCGCCGACGAGACTTTTCCGTGCGGCGTTCAGCTCGCTTTCGGTCGGTCCTCGCGCAACGAATTCGGCGATTACCTCGCGGGTGCGCGCCAGTGCCTCACCCGCCTGGTCGCGCCGCGTCTCCAGCCCGGCGAGGAACGGCCCGTCCCGTTCGGATGGGTGGAAATAGCTGTAGACGCTATAAGCATAGCCGCGCTTGCTGCGCACCTCACTCATAAGCCGCGACACGAACCCGCCGCCCCCCAGGACGTAATTGCCGACCACGAGCGGAAAATAATCCGGATCGCCATAAGCCAAGGCCGGAACGCCAAGCAACACGTGACTCTGTGTCGATGGATGCGCGATGCGCAGCGTCTCCCCGGATCGCGATGGCGCAATCGGAGCGAGCACGAGATCCTCGCCTTGAGCGAGACGGGAAGTCAGCTCTTCGGCGAGCGCGCGGGCTTCATCTCCGCGCAGGTCACCGACGATCGTGACCGCTGCGCGAGCGGATCCGTAACGGGTGCGATAGTGGCGCTGCACGTCCTCGCGGGTGATCGCCGCCAGCGTCGCCGGGGTTGCGGTGATGCCGTAGCCATGCGCCGGGTACATGAGCGCGTACAGGTTCCGCTCGGCCACGCGGTCGGGCTGCGTTTCCGCCTCGCGAGCGTTTGCGATGGCGCGTGCCTGCTCGCGTTCGAAGACCTCGTTCGGGAATCGCGGCGATTGCAGCATATCGGCGAGCGTGTCGAAAGCCACCTTGCGCTCGGCCTCGGAGGACAAGGTCCTCAGGGAGAACCCGGCGCGATCGAGGTCGAAGTTGTCCCGCAGTTGCGCACCGGCATCCGCGATGCGGCGGCCGGCCTCGGTTTCCGAGTAGCGCGAAGAACCGCCCTTCAGCAGCGTCAGGGTAAGTTTGCCGAGCCCCGCCCGTTCGCGCGGGTCGTAGGCGCTGCCCGCGGAGAACTCCACGGCGACATCGACGATCGGCAACGCGTGGCTTTCGACGAAATACACTCTCGCCCCCGACTGCGCCACCCAGTGCTCGATTTGCACGCGGGCTTCGGCCGACAAAGCAAGCGTGGCAAGCAGCAGACATCCCCAACGGACATGCCGGGAAGGCAAGGTTCTACGAAGGCGCGCGTGCACCTGCGGCGATGCGGAGGCCTGGCGGGACATGCTCAATGCCCGATCGCCGGAGCTGGGCTGGGCTTCAGCGGCTGCGGAACGAGCACCGCCACGGTCAGCCCATCATCTATTAGGTACTTGGCCGCGGCCGCCCGGACCTGCTCGGCTGTGATCGCCTTGAACCGCTCCGGGATGCGGTCGGCGTCACGAAACGACAATCCGCTCGACTCCAGTTCTCCGAGCTCGAGCGCCTGCGCAAAAAACGAATCTCGCCGGTAGACGAGCTGTGCGAGGCGCTGCACCTTGGCCCGCTCCAGCTCCTCCGGAGCCACGCCCTCGGAGGCAATCCGCGCGACGATCTCGCGCAGCGCGGTCTCAAGCTCCGCTCCGCTGTGCCCCTGCGCCGCGGCAGCATCGAGAAAGATCATTCCAGGGCCGCGCGAGATCAATTCGTATTCGGCCTCGGCGCTGGTGGCGATGCGGCGCTCCCGCACCAGGATCTGGTTGAGCCGGGCTGCATCGTCTCCGCCGAGCAGTTGCACCAGGAGTGAAATCGCAAAGGGTTCCCAGTCGTTCGCAGGGTCGCGCAGTGCCGGCGCCTTGTATCCGAGGCGGACGTACGCGAGCTCGGCCGGCGCCTTTACGGTAACGTATTTGATGCCGCGCTGAATCGGTTCCGAGAACAGCTTCCGGACGGGGTTCGCTCGGGGAGCGAGCGGGCCGTAGTAGCGCCGCGCCCAAGCGAGCACCCGTTCCGGTTCGAC
>DATDGA010000311.1:0-1503 GCA_036522335.1 Burkholderiales bacterium | reverse complement strand
GGTCGGTGGACGACGCGCTGGAGAGAATCGCCGATGAAGGCAAGGGGATCATGGTGCTGCTCAACTGCTCGGAAGGCGCAGGACAGTTGATCGAGCGCGTCTCCTCCGCCGGGCGGCCGAAGGCGCCGGCCAAGATGGACTTTCTCACCTACGGTATCGGCGCCCAGATCCTGCGCGATCTCAAGGTCGGCAGGATGCGTCTCATGGCGGCGCCCCGCAAGATGCCCAGCATGGCCGGATGGGAGTTGGAGATCGTGGGCTACGTCGAAAAGGCCGCCAAGGCGCGGGACGGCTGATGGCGGAGATCGAATTTGACGCGAGCGGCGGGGGTCTGCGGGTGGGAATCGTGCGCTCGCGCTTCAACGAGCGCATCGGCCTCGCGATGCTCGAGGCCTGCCGCAAGCGGCTTGCCGAACTCCACGTAACCGCGCTGACGGTAGTCAGCGTGCCGGGCGCGCTCGAAGCGCCGCTCGCCCTGCAGAAGCTGGCCAACACGGAAAAGTACGACGCCCTGATCGCGCTCGGCGCGGTGATCCGCGGCGACACCTATCACTTCGAGATCGTCGCCAACCAATCCGCGTCCGGCCTCATGCAGGTGCAACTCGACGCCGGAGTCCCGGTCGCGAACGGCATTCTCACCTCCGATACCGAGAAGCAGGCCGAGGCGCGCGCGGCTCAGAAGGGCAGGGACTGCGCGGAGGTCGCGGTGGAGATGGCGAACCTCGGCAAGAGCATCGCGAAGAGCCACAAATGAAATCGGCGCGGCGCCGTTCTCGCGAACTGGCGCTGCAGGGCCTGTACGCCTGGCAGCTCTCGGGAGACGCCGCGGCGGATCTGCAATCGCAGCTCGCCGAGTCGAAGGGCTTCGGCAAGGCCGACGCCAAATACTTCGCGCGCCTCCTGCAGGGCACGATCGAGGAAGCCGCGGCGCTAGAACAGGTCATCGCGCCGGCGCTCGATCGCAAACTGAAGGAGCTTTCACCGGTGGAGCGCGGCATTCTGCTGCTCGCGGCGTTCGAGCTGAAGAATGCGGCCGAAATCCCCTACAAGGTGGTGATCAACGAAGCCATCGAGCTCGCCAAGGAGTTCGGCGGCACCGACGGCCACAAGTACGTGAACGGCGTGCTCGACAAGCTCGTCTCCGAATTGCGCCCGATGGAGAGAAAGCAAAAAGTCTAGCGCAGGTGGAAGATTCCAGAGTGTCCTCCGAGTTCGACATCATCCGCAAATACTTCACCCGGCGCGCGCCGACCGCGGTGCTGGGCGTCGGCGATGACTGCGCGCTCCTCAAGCCCGATCCCGCCATGCTGCTCGCCGTCTCGACCGACATGTTGCTCGCGGGACGCCACTTCTTCCCGGATACCGATCCGGCGAAGCTCGGGCACAAGGTGCTCGCCGTCAACCTTTCGGATCTCGCCGCAATGGGCGCGGATCCGCGCTGGGCGACGCTCGCGATCGCGCTGCCCGAAGCCGACGAGAAGTGGATCGCCGCTTTCGCCGAAG
>DATDGA010000310.1:0-4354 GCA_036522335.1 Burkholderiales bacterium | reverse complement strand
AGGCTGCACCTCGCTTTGACGACCTCCTCGCCGGTGTCGAGCGCAGCGGCTGCGGCGAAAGAGCCCGTTATTCCGAGCAAGGCGGCACAAAATGATTTCATCTTGTCTTGTGAGGATGTCGATCCCAAGTCTACGCCATTGCCAGCGCCCGGCCCGCCGGACGCTAGCGCTGTGTACCGCGTGCCCCGCTGTCCCGGATGAAATGGATGAGGTCTTCTTCCGCGAGCGGCGGCCGGCAAATGTAGCCCTGGAATTCGTCGCAGCCTTCGCGGCGCAGGGTGTCGAGCTGTTCCTGGAGCTCCACGCCCTCTGCGATCACGTTCATCTGCAGGCTGTGCGCCATCGCGATCACCGCCCGCGTGATGGCGATGTCGTCGCGTGAATGCGGAAGATCGCGCACGAAGCTCCGGTCCACCTTGAGGCTGTTGATCGGGAAATGCTTGAGGTAGCCGAGCGACGAATAGCCGGTCCCGAAGTCGTCGATGGTGAGGCGCACACCCATCCCGCGCAAATTGTGCATGAGCTGCACCGCCTGATCCGGATCCTTCATCACCATGCTCTCTGTGATTTCGAGCTCGAGGATGTCGGCGTCCACCCCGGTAGACTTGAGGATTTCCGCAAGCTGCGGGACGAGCTCCTCCTGGCGAAACTGGCTTGCCGAAAGGTTGACCGCGATCGGCATCCGCGGCAATCCGGCGTCCTTCCAGGCTTTGGCGCGCAGGCACACTTCGCGCAGCGTCCAGAGGCCGATCGGAATGATCAATCCCGTTTCCTCGGCGAGATGGATGAACTTCTCCGGAAGCAGCATGCCTTTCTCGGGGTGCTGCCAGCGAAGGAGCGCCTCCACGCCGGTAATCTCCCCGGTTGCGATGTCGATCTTGGGCTGATAAAAAACACGGAACTCGCCGCGCTCCACGCCGTGCCGCAGGCCGGCCTCCAGCGCGAGCTTCTCCGGCGTGTGCGACTGCAGCTCGGCGGAATACAGGCAGAAACCGTTGCGGCCCCGTTCCTTGGCGCGATACATGGCGATGTCGGCCCCGGCAAGGAGCGTCTTCGCGTCGCGGCCGTCCAAGGGATAGCTGCAGATGCCGATGCTAAGCGAAACGTTGAGTTCCTGGCCGTCGATCGTGCCGAGGTCGGACACCGCGGCGAGAAGCTTGCGCGCGATTTCGGTCAGACTGGGCGCGTCGCCGATTTCCTCGACGAGCAGCACGAACTCGTCTCCGCCCAGGCGCGCGATGATGTCGCCTTCACGCACGCAGGCGACCAGGCGCTTGGCCGCTTCCTGCAGCACCCGGTCGCCGAACTGATGGCCGAGCGTGTCGTTGATGTTCTTGAATCGGTCGAGGTCCATGAAGAAGAGCGCCACCGGCCTGTCGTGGCGCTCCGCTCTGGCGAGCGCGCGCTGGAGCTCCTCGTTGAAAAGCACCCGGTTGGGCAGGCCCGTGAGATGGTCGTGCGTGGCCATCTGGCGCACCGAGCCCAGAGCCGAGCGAAGCTCCTCGTTGCTGGTGCGCAGGCGCTGGCGCAGGCGGCTTATTCGCCCGCCTATGACCGCAAAGAGCGGCAGCACGGCGGCGAGTCCCGCCCACTGGAACCACTCGTGGTAGACGTTCACGGTGTCCGGTTTGGCATACATCAGCAGATTTATCACCGCCGCGTACCCGGCGAGGATCTGCAGCGCGGTCTTGACGAACTCGCGGGTGGTGAAGCGAAATACCCCGAAGGTCATCACGACCAGGCTCAGGTTGAGCACGATGGCACGTCCATCGTCAAAGCTGTAGACCGCGTACATCACCACGACGTTGCCGGCGAACACCTGCAGCCAGGTCAGGCTCGGGTCGCTGAATTTTTTGTTCAGGCCGGTGCGAAACACCGCGTAGAACCCGAGATTGACCGCGACCATGAGCGCGACGAGGATCAGCGCGGGTCCCCGCGCGATCAGATTGAATGCGTAGGCGAGCCAGACCAGCGGAACGCAGATCGCGTAGGCCCCCGAGGCGAGCATGAACCGGCGAAGCTGCACCGCCTGCCTGGGATCGCCCCCCGACATCAGCAAGAACTTGATCATGGGTTGTCCGAAAGCCCGGCGCCGGCAGGCACCATGGCCACACTCCTTTTTTTGTTCACTGCTGGCGCAATTCTAGCGCATGCGGGAGCATTTATCGGCACCCGGAGGCTTTTCTTCCCGCCGTGAAACGCCCAGAATGGCGCCCGGACTGCGCCCGATCCCGCCGACATGGACGATGAAAGCACGATTCAGAAAAATCTCGCCGAGAAGCTGATCTCGGCGCTGAAAACGGGCGGCTTCATTCTCTTCGCCCAGAACATCGTGCCACTCGCGGAGCCCGGAGGGAACGAACGTCCGTTCCAGGAGATCCTGGTCCGCTTTCGCGAGGAAGAGGAGCAGCTGCTTCCGCCGGGAACCTTCTTTCCAATGCTCCAGGAATACCGGCTGCTGCCCTATGTCGACCGCTGGGTGGTGAGCCGACTCGCGAAATGGATTCAGGAGTCCCGCGCCCAGGGGCCTGAACGGCCGGTACCCGCAAGCGGCGTCAATCTTTCGGAGGACACGCTTCGCGAGCCAAAATTCGCGGACTTCGTCGCCAAACACATCCAGAACGCGAAACTGCCCGAGGGAGCTTTCACGTTCGAGCTCGGTTGGGACACGGCTCTCCTGCACTCCGAGGAGTTGAAAAATTTCCAGGCCCGGCTCCAGCCCATCGGCTGCCGCCTCACCTTCGCGGGTTTCGACGGCAGCGAAGGCTCGTTCAATTTCCTGGAAGTCCTCAAGCCCGATTTCGTAAAGCTCAGCTACGGCATCGTCAAGGATATCGACCGCTCGCTCGCCGCCTCCGAGAAGGCCGAATCGATCAACCAGAAGTGCCACGACATGGGAATCAAGACCATCGCGGAATTCGTCGAGAGCAAGGAAGTGCTCGAGCAGCTGAGCCTGATCGGAGTGGACTTCGCGCAGGGCCTGGTCATCGGCGGACCGCAAGAGCTGGTCTAGCGCAAGCCTTCATTACGAGGTAGTTGCGCTATCGTGCTTCGGAGGCTGGTCGCCGCCGGCGACCAGCCTCCGAAGCACCGGCGGGACCCGGCCCGTTTCGTCTCGATTCAGCGGATGGCGGCCGGTGCGACCGTCGAGCCGGAAGCACCATAGAACTTGAGCGGCTGCATCGTAAACGCGAATTCGTATACGTGCTTCGCGACGAGCTCGTCGAGCTTCAGGTTCTCCAGGATGTGCACGCCGTTCACCGCGAGGAAGATCTGGTGCACCGGCAGGCTCAGGTCCTTGTCGGGGTTGGGCGCCACCTCGACCGGCCAGTTGTCCGAACCGACGAGCACCGGATCCTGCTTCACCAGCCATTCCGCCGCGGCGACGCCCACGCCAGGTGTGGATTTCACGAACCGGGCGTTGTCTTTGCCGTAGAGCTTGCCCCAGCCGGTGTGGATGATGGCGGCGTCTCCGGGCTGCAGCTTGAGGTTCTGTTTCGCGAGCGCCTGCTGCAGATCCGCGGGCGTGATTTCGTAGGTGTCGCCGAGCATTTCCACGCCCTTATAGCCCGCCACGTCGATCAGCACGCCCCGCGCGAAGATCATCCCGACTTTCTCCACTCCGAGCTTGTTGAATCCCGAGCGCGTGGCGATCTCGTCCAGCTTGAAGCAGTTGTAGAGCGAGTTGCCGATGGTCTGATGGGCGAAGCCGTCGAACTGCGTGCCGATCTGGCCCATTTCACCGGTCATGATCTCCTCGTTGCTGCCGCGAGTGTTCGCGCCGGCATTCATGAACGTGCGCTTGGTCTGCATGTTCAGGATGCGCGGCCCGAAGAACGGCATCCCGGGTCCGAGCACGTAGCTCATCTCGATGACCTCGCCGGTCTTGATCAGACGCACGGCCCTGAGCACGGTCTCCGGGTTCTTCATGTGATTGCCCGAGCCGCGCTCGTCGCCTGCGCCCCACTTGGACGGACACCGTTGGCTCTCGGCGGGCGGACGCCAGCCCTGCGCGGCGGCGAAGAATGGAACGGCAAGCAAAGCAAGCGCAAACGCGATCCGATTCATGTTTTCCTCCTTGGTTGCTGGGAATCGTCACCCCCGCGAAACGCCGCCTTGGAATGCGCTATCCTTCGAACGACGCCCGGTTCATCGCTAATATCGCCAACGGACGCGGCCGGATATTCTGGACGCTCGGACATTAGTCGGGCGGCCTAAGTCCGCTAGACGACAGCCATTTGTCGACGTGCAAAGCTATCTCCAGCTCCCGGGCCCTGCGAGCCAGAAGTTCACGCTTCCTGCCTTGCGGGAGGGATTTGATCTGCTCTTTGATGCGAAGAGCTTCCAGCGCCAA
>DATDGA010000309.1:0-3411 GCA_036522335.1 Burkholderiales bacterium | reverse complement strand
ATCGCCGCTGCGGCAATTCCGGGCGCGATCCTATGGCTTGCCCTTGGGCTCCTCCTCGGCAGGGAGCACCGCCGCCTCCGTTTGCGCGGAAGCTGAAAGCTGCGGGAGGCCCGCGGGCTTGGGTGCCAGCCGGCGAGCGGGGAATCTCGCCGTAAACCGGCTGCCTTTCCCGGGCGTGCTCTCGATGTCGAGCGTCGCCTGATGGCGTGCAAGCGCGTGCTTGACGATGGCGAGCCCCAGCCCGGTGCCGCCAGTTTCGCGCGAGCGCCCGCGGTCGATGCGATAGAAGCGCTCGGTGAGGCGCGGGATGTGCTCGGCCTCGATGCCCGTCCCAGTGTCCTCGACCGTAAACTCCGCACCCTTTTCCGATGCACGCCACGAAAGGCGCACCTCGCCTCCTGCCGGTGTGTAGCGCACCGCGTTGCTCACCAGGTTGCCGAAGGCACTGGCGATCTCGGATTCGCTGCCGAGCAGGTCGAATCCGGGACCGGCATCGAGCGACACCCGGTGTCGGCCGCCCGAAAGCGCCTCGGCTTCGCTACGTATGCGTCCGAGGAGCAGGGCGACTTCGACGCGATCGTCGCGCGGCGGCTCGGGCGAGGATTCGAGCGAGGACAGCGTCAGCAGATCGTCGATGATGCGCTGCATGCGCCGGCTCTGCTCTGCCATGAGGTTCAGGTAATCGCGCGAGCGCTGCGGATCGAGCTTCAGTTCCCGCACGGTTTCCAGAAAACCGACCAGGACCGTCAGCGGGGTGCGTAGTTCGTGAGAAACGTTGGCGACGAAATCGCGCCGCATGGTATCGAGCCTGGCGAACTGCGTCACGTCGCGCGAGAGCAGCAGCCGCTGCGAATCGACGTAGGGAACAAACTGTACCGAAAGGATCGGACCATCGCCTCGCGCGGTCTTCAGCTGCAGCGGCTTGGAAAAATCGCCGGCCGCGACGTATTCGACAAATTCCGGTTGGCGCACGAGATTGGTGATGGGCTGGCCGGCGTCAGCCTTGGCGTCGATGCCGAAGTGCGCTTCGCAGGAGTCGTTGCACCAGATGATGCGGGTATCGGCATCGAGGATCGCCACGCCGTAGGGGAGCGCGCGACCCGCTTGACGCGAGCGCGCAAGCGAGCGGGCGAGCTGATGGCGCTCGCTCGCCTCGGCGCGCTGCCGGCGATACAGCAGGGTGAACACTTCCTCCCAGGCACCGCTGCCCTCGGGCACCGCCTCGGTGAGCGGGCGTGAGGCCCATCGTCCGAGCAGGGTGAGATGCCTGACGTGATGTGCGAGCAGAACCGCGAGGCCCAAGGAGAAGAGCGACCATCCCCACGGCGGGCCGGTCAGGAAACCCGTCCCCAGCGCGAGCGCTCCGAGGAGGAAAACAGCGACTGCGGTCCGGACCAGGATATTACTCATGCCGATCGCCCCGTGGCCGGCGATTATCGCACGAAAGCCGCGGCGGACTTTCAGGGTGCCGGATCTTGTGCGTTCATGAAAAATTCAGTGACCGCAAGCACACGACGACGGGCTGTGCGGGCCGGACTAGAAGCTCAGGAAACACCACGCGATCAGCCCTCCGAGGGCCGCGCCGGCGAGAACGTCGCTAGGGTAGTGCAGACCGAGGACCACCCTGGAAGTCGCCACCAGAATAGTGAACGGGACCAGCAACCACGCGAGCGCCGGGTAGAAAGCGATTGCGACTACAGAAAAGGCTGCCGCGTGCAGCGTGTGTCCCGATGGAAAGCTGAACGCGTCGAGCGGATCCGCGCCCGCGCGCACGGCGTTCTCGACCGCGAACGGACGCGGACGCGAGGTTTTCGACTTCAGCCATTTGTAGACGAGGGTGCAGACAAGGCCGGTCATGGCCATGCGCGCAACCGGGATGAATGCGTCGACGCCGCCTGCAACGAGCAGAGCGAGCATGAGGGCGTACCAGAATATTCCGTCTCCCAAACGGCTCACGAGGCGAAAAGCCCATCGAACGGAGGCGATTCGCACTGCGCAGTTGAAGCGGATGCACAAAGCGTGATCCCAGAGGCGAAGCCGCTCCAGGCCGGATTCAAGTCTCGACATGAACGGAGCTTCCCTGGGTAGCGTCGACTTCCCTTCGAACCGACCCGGCGGTGCGGAACAGCGCGCACTCCAGATCGTCGAAAGAGCGGTTCCAGGTGATCGCCTCCGCGGCCCGCCGCGCTTCAAACCTGAAGCGCGACTGCAGCTCCGGATTCCCGGCAAGCTGCGCGGCCATCCGGGCGAACTCGGCCGCATCACCCAGCGGCGCAAGCAAGCCGCCCACTTTCTGGCGCAGGTGCTGCCGGGCGGCGGCGTAATCGTAGGCGAGCACTGCAAGGCCGCTCGCCATGGCTTCGAGTGTCACGTTACCGAAAGTCTCGGTCATGCTCGGAAACAGGAACACGTCCGCAGACGCATAGTGCTCGGCGAGATCCTCACCGGTTCTCATCCCGGCAAAAACGAAATCCGGGTGGCGCACTCGCAGGGCGGCGCCCTGCGGTCCGTCTCCGACGAGCACCACGCGCAGCTTCGGATCGATGACACGCATCCCAGAGACAGCTTGCACGAACAGTTCGAGATTTTTCTCCGGGGCGATGCGTCCCACGTGCAGCACGACAGTCTCGTGTTCCCCGCACCCCCACGCCGCCCGCAGACTCTGGCTGCGGCGCGCAGGGTTGAAAAGTGCCGTGTCCACGCCGCGACCGACCACGGCGACGCGCTCGAACCCGAGCGCTTCCAAATTCGCCTGCATCTCGGCCGTAGGCACCAGAGTGCAGTCCGCGCGATTGTGCAAAGCGCGCAGATAACGAGCAACAACGCCGGAAAGCATTCCGAAACCGTAGTGCCGGCTATAGCTGTGAAAATTGGTGTGAAAGTCCGAGCAGACCGGAATGCCCAGGCGCTTCGCGGCGACCGTTGCAGCCCAGCCGAGCGGGCCTTCCGTCACCACGTGCACGACGTCGGGACGCTGTTTCTTCCAGTCGTTCTCGAGCGTCCCCGGGGACGCAAGTCCCAGCTGAAGGTGCCGGTAGAAGGGGATCGGCACCCCGGCCACCAAGCGCTCCCGCAATCCACTGCCGGACGAGGAATCGGGTTCGCGGCCCTGTCGCGGCCGGATGAGCTGGACCTCGTGACCGCGTTCGAGCAGCGACTCGACCATGAGGCCCACGGTCCGCGCGACGCCGTTGATTTCCGGCGGATAGGTCTCAGTCGCTACGGCGATGCGGAGCGCGCCGCGGGTAGTGGGCTTCGAGAGCGTGCTCATGGGCGCGCACAGTGCGCGCCCCGCATGAAGCCGGGATGAAGCTTTTCTTAAGGTTTCTTGACGGCTATCCGAAGAGAACCAGGGACCAGACTACGACGACGTTTATCAGGCTCAGGAATACGGCAGCGCTGCCGATATCC
>DATDGA010000308.1:0-9372 GCA_036522335.1 Burkholderiales bacterium | reverse complement strand
ACCGTTTTTCGGCTGGGTATCGGACAACATCGGCCGCGAATTGACCATGCTGATCGCCTTCGGGCTTGAGGCGATCGGGATCATGGCCTTGAGCCTGTACGGACGCGACCCGGTTACGTTCGTGCTGCTCACAGGGCTGGTGTTTTTCGCTTGGGGCGAGATCTACAGCCTGTTTCCCCCCACCTCGGCCGATGCTTTTGGCACCGAGTACGCGACAGCGAACGCCGGGTTGCTCTATACCGCGAAGGGAACCGCGGCGCTGCTGGTGCCCCTTGGCAATGTTCTGGCGTCTGCGACCGGCAGTTGGACCGCCGTCTTCGTCGTGGCAAGCGTCATGAACGCGGTTGCCGCGCTCATGGCCTGGTTCGTTCTCAAGCCCATGCGGCGCAGGTTTATGGAGAAAGTTTCCTAGGGCCGAGGCAATGCCCGCTTTTGGCCGATTGCGGACGCCGCGTTAACCAGTGTGAGCCGAGCCGCGTGTCGGATGTCGCAGGCACTCAACCTCGATCGGCCAGAGACTTACAACTGCGGAACTTAGAGGATCTTCTAAGTCATGCAGGCACGCCGCGTGAGGTAACTACTTAATTCATTGGTCGGGGCGGCGAGATTCGAACTCGCGACCACCTGCACCCCATGCAGGTACGCTACCAGGCTGCGCTACGCCCCGACGAGCGAAAAAGTATATCAGCGAGCGACACCATCCGTCTTCTTCTTAGCGCAAGAGCTCGATGACGCTTTTCAGTTCTTGCTTTAGCCCCGCAAGATTAATGTTCCGCGAGTCATGGGAGCGCGAAGTGGACGTCGCCGATCCTGCTGCGCGTGCCGACGCGGCGCTCAGGCTTTCATCGAGCCGGTTGCGCGCTCCGCTGATGGTGAATCCTTGCTCATAGAGGAGCTCGCGGATGCGCCGGATTAGGAGCACCTCGTGGTGCTGGTAGTAGCGGCGGTTGCCACGACGCTTGACCGGCCGAAGCTGGGTGAATTCCTGCTCCCAATAGCGCAGAACGTGCGGCTTGACGCCGCACAACTCGCTGACCTCGCCGATCGTGAAGTAGCGCTTCGCCGGGATCGGCGGCAGACTATCCTTGATCGCCTTGCTTTCCATGGGTCTGCTCGACCAGCGCCTTCAGTTTTTGGCTGGCGTGGAAGGTAACCACGCGCCGCGCTGTGATGGGAATTTCCTCGCCGGTCTTGGGATTGCGACCAGGCCGCTGCGGCTTGTCGCGCAGTTGGAAGTTGCCAAACCCGGAAAGCTTGACGCTCTCCCCATTTTCAAGCGCCAGGCGGATCTCCTCGAAGAAGGTCTCCACCATGTCCTTCGCTTCGCGCTTGTTCAACCCCACTTTTTCAAAAAGCATGTCCGCCAGCTCGGCTTTTGTGAGTGTCATTTCTGCTCCCTTGGAGGGGCAGAAACCCCTCCACTCTATTACTTAACTCCTTAATTTGGCACCGAATTTATCGGAGAGAAGCTCGGTAAGCTGCGCCATTGCGGCGTCCGCTTCCGCATCGGTCAAAGTTTTTGCAGTATCTTGCATAACTACCCGAAATGCAAGGCTTTTTTTACCACTCTGTACACCATTCCCCCGGTAGACGTCAAACAGGCGGATTTCCTGCACTGCAGCAGGGCGAAACCGGTCCATTACCTGCAATAAAGCACCGGCCGATAGGGTTTCGGCGACAACTACGGCCAGGTCGCGGATCACAGGAGGGAATTTCGAAACCTCGCGGCAACGCGGGAGGTCAACCCGACTCAGGGTCTCCAGGTCCAGTTCGAACAGAGCGGGGGCCAGCGGAAGCCCATATTTCTGCTGCCAGCGCGGATGTAGCTCGCCGACCCAGCCGATTGCGGCTCCGTCGAGGATCACGCGTGCGGATCGGCCCGGATGTAACGCTGGGTGCGGAGCCGGCTCGAAGCGCGCCGCGCGCGGAACGAGCAACGCCTCAACGTCCGCCTTCACATCGAAGAAATCGACATGTCGCGCCGGCGTCCCCCATTGCTCCTCGAGCGCCGGTCCGTAGGCGATCGCGCCCAGTCGCATCGGCTGGCGCACCCCGGCGACGTCCAAGGCACCCTCAATCGCAACAGGATCCCGCAGGAAGACGCGCCCAAGTTCGAACACGCGGACGCGAACTAGCTTTCGGCCGAGGTTGTAGGCGACGTTCGACACCAAACTCCCGATCAGCGTGCTGCGCATCACCGCGAGCTGGCTGGCGATCGGGTTCACGAGGCGGATAGGATTCACCTCACCGGCGAAATCGGTCTCCCACTGCGCGTCGACGAAGCTGAAGTTGATCGCTTCGTAATAGTCGCTCGCGGCGAGCTGCTGGCGTAGTGCGTGTGGCGAGCGGTGTGCCTCGCTTTGGACACGCGGGGTTGCGGGTGCGCGGGGAGGGCGAGCGGGAATGCGTTCGAACCCGTAAACGCGCACCACCTCCTCGATGAGGTCCTCCTCGATCTCGATGTCGAAGCGGAACGAAGGCGGAGTGACGACAAACGCCTCGTCGACGCCCGCACCTTCGCGCGCGTGGGCAAAGCCCAGGCGGTCGAAGATATCGGCCACGTCGGCAGCGGGGACCGGGACCCCGATCACCTTATTTGCGCGCGCTACGCGCATGCGAACCGGCCGGCGCTCGGGCAGCTTCGCCACCGTGTCCACCGTCGGGCCCGGCTTCCCACCGCAGATCTCCATGACGAGCCGCGTGGCGCGCTCGATGCCGGCAATGTTGTTGTCGAAGTCTACGCCGCGCTCGAAGCGGTGCGAGGCGTCGCTGGTAAAATTGTAGCGGCGCGCGCGGCCCGCGACCGCCTCAGGATAGAAGAACGCGGACTCGAGGAAGATGTTGCGCGTCGCGAGTTCGGCCTTGGTGCAATCGCCGCCCATAACGCCGCCCAGCCCAATGGGGCCGGAGCGGTCCGCGATGCAAAGCACGGTCTCGTCCACGTCCACGGTCATGTCGTTGAGCAGCTTCACGCGCTCGCCCTTCCGGCCGAAGCGCACATCGATGCCGCCCGCGAGCTTGTCGAGATCGTAGACGTGGAGCGGCCGCCCGAGCTCGAGCATCACGTAGTTAGTGACGTCGACCAAGGCCGAGACTGGACGTTGCCCGGCGCGCTCGAGGCGCTCTGCCATCCATGCCGGGGTCGGCGCCGCGGCATCGACGCCGCGGATCACTCGCCCCGCGAAGCGGCCGCAGCCGCGTGCATCTGTGATCTTGACCGGGAATGCCGCATCGTTCACTGCCGGAACCGGCCGGATTTCGGGTGGCGTGAGTTTCGCGCGGGTCAGCGCCGCCACTTCGCGCGCCACGCCGAGCACGGACAAGCAATCGGCGCGATTGGGAGTGAGCTTGAGCGTGAACACCCGGTCGTCGAGCGCGAGCACTTCGCGCACATTCCGGCCGACTGGCGTGTCGGCCCGCAACTCGAGCAGCCCGCGGTGATCGTCCGACAGCCCAAGCTCGCGTGCCGAGCAGAGCATGCCGCGACTTTCCACACCGCGCATGGACGCAACCTTGATGAGCAGGGGGCCGTCCTGCGCCGTGCCGGGCAGCTTCGCTCCGACCAGCGCGACGGGTGCTTTCATCCCGGGAGCCACGTTAGGTGCGCCGCACACGATAGTGAGCACCTCGCCGGTGCCCGCGTCGACGCTACATACCGTGAGGCGCTCAGCGTTCGGATGCTTTTTCACCGAGAGCACCTGGCCGACAACTACGCCCGAGAACGGCGGTGCGACCGGCCGACAGGTCTCGACCTCGACCCCGGACATGGTAAGCAGCCGCGCCAGTTCATCCGCTCCCAGAGGCGGGTCGACGAAACTGCGCAGCCAGCGTTCGGAAAATTGCATGGACTCAGTTCACCCGCATGATGGGCAAGCCGCGGTCAGGTGAATTGCCTCAGAAAACGCAGATCGTTCTCGAAGAAAAGCCGCAGGTCGTGGACGCCGTAGCGCAGCATGGTGAGACGCTCCAGCCCAGAGCCGAAGGCGAATCCGATATAGCGCTCCGGGTCCAGCCCGTAGTTGCGCACCACATTCGGGTGCACTTGCCCTGCGCCGGAAATCTCCAGCCACCTGCCCTCGTTCGGACCCGAGTTGAACATCATGTCGATCTCGGCAGAGGGCTCCGTGAACGGAAAGAAGGACGGCCGGAAGCGAACCTGCAGGTCGTCGGTCTCGAAAAAGCGGCGGAGGAAGTCAATGTACACGCTCTTCAAGTCGGCGAAGCTGACGTCCTCATCCATCCACAGCCCCTCGACCTGGTGGAACATAGGCGAGTGAGTGGCGTCCGAGTCCACGCGGTAGGCGCGGCCCGGTGAAATCACCTTGATCGGCGGCTGGTGCGTGCGCGCGTAGCGGACTTGGATGGGACTGGTGTGTGTGCGCAGCAGCAGGCCACCCTCGACGTAGAAGGTGTCGTGCATCGAGCGCGCCGGATGGTGCTCCGGCTGGTTGAGCGCGGTGAAGTTGTACCAGTCGGTCTCGATCTCGGGGCCGTCGGCGACGTCGAAACCGATCGACCCGAAGATCGCTTCGATGCGCTGCCATGTGCGGACGACGGGGTGGACACCACCGCGGCCGTGGCCGCGCCCCGGGAGGGTCACGTCGAGCGCCTCCCCGGCGAGGCGCGCGTCGAGTTTGGCGGCGGCGAGGGCTTCGCGACGAGCGACAAGCGCCGCCTCGATCCTGTCTTTGGCGGAGTTGATGCGCACCCCCGCTTCAGGGCGCAACTCGGGCGCGAGTTTGGCGAGTCCCTTCATCACCTCAGTGAGCACGCCTGATTTGCCGAGGTAGCGTGCTTTGATTCTATCGAGCTCGGCCGCGTCCGTGACGCCGTCGAATTCGGCGACCGCTTTGGAAACGACATTCTCGAGGTCGGTCATTTGAGTTTCCCTCCTCGTCGAGGAGGGAATGCCTGCGCAGCGGGCGGGATGGTCAGGGAGCGGCGATTGCTTCCACCACCCCGGCGCTTCGCGCCCCTCCTGCAATGGAGGGGATCAAAAAATTCACGTGCCGAGCTTGGCCTTGGCCTGGCCCGCGAGCTGGGCAAAAGCCGCCCTGTCGGCGACCGCGAGGTCGGCGAGCACCTTGCGATCGACCTCGATCGAGGCCTTCTTCAGGCCGTGCATGAATGCCGAATAGGTCATGCCATGTTCGCGCACCGCGGCGTTGATGCGCGCGATCCAGAGGGCGCGAAACTGGCGCTTGCGCTGCTTTCGGTCGCGGAAGGCATACTGCCCGGCCTTCATCACCGCTTCTTTGGCAATGTTGAAAACATTGCCGCGCCGGCCGCGGAATCCTTTGGCCTGGGCGATGACTTTCTTGTGCTTCGCGCGCGCGGTTACACCGCGTTTGACTCGTGGCATGGCGGCTCTCCTTTACGCGTAAGGAAGCATCGCGCGGACATGCTGCTTGTCCGTGGAATGCACTTCAGCGGTTCCGCGCAGATGGCGCTTGTTCTTGGTGGTTTTCTTGGTGAGGATGTGGCGCTTGAACGCCTGCGAACGCTTGATGCTGCCGCCGGAGCGGATCTTGAAGCGCTTCGCGGCGCTGCGCTTGGTTTTCATCTTGGGCATTACGTGACTCCTGTTTTGTCATGGCGACGGGTGGCCCCTGCGGAGCACTTTGCAAACCTCGGCACCACTTCTTCTAGGTACTATTTGTCTCACTCTATCTATGTCCATGTCTATGCAGAGGCGACCGGCTTCGATTCCGGCTTCGATCCCGACTTTGGTTCCTTCTTCACTTCCTTCTTGACCGCCTTTTTTACTTCTTTCTTGCCCTTCTTGGGCGCCAGTACCATGATCAACTGACGCCCTTCCATCTTAGGAAACTGCTCCACCACGGCGTACGGATCGAGGTCCTGCTTGACCCGCTCGATCAGCCGGACGCCGAATTCCTGGTGAGCCATCTCGCGGCCGCGGTAGCGCAGCGTGACTTTCGCCTTGTCGCCTTCCTCGAGAAACTTGATCAGGTTGCGCAGCTTGATCTTGTAATCGCCCTCGTCGGTCCCAGGGCGGAACTTGACTTCCTTCACGTGAATCTGCTTCTGCTTGAGCTTCGCCTCGTGGGCCTTTTTTGCCTCCCGGTACTTGAACTTGCCGTAGTCCATGAGCTTGCAGACCGGCGGCTTGGCAAGCGGTGCGATTTCCACCAGATCCACCTCGGCTTCCTCGGCCATCTTCAATGCCTGCGCGATCGGGACGATGCCGACCTGTTCGCCGTTCGCTCCGATCAAGCGTACCTCAGGCGCGTTGATCTCTATGTTGATACGCTGCGTTCTATCCGTGGCGATGTGCGAATCTCCAAAAATTAAAAATTAAGCCGTACCCCCCGCGTGTGCCTCGTTTCCGAGGCGGGCGATGAATTCGGGCAAGCTCATCTGCCCGAGGTCTTCACCGCTGCGGGTCCGCACGGCCACCTTTTCAACTGCCTTTTCCTTTTCGCCGATAATCAGCTGGTAGGGCAGCTTCTGCAAGCTATGTTCTCGAATTTTATAGGTTATTTTCTCATTCCTCAAGTCGGCCTCACAGCGCCAGCCTGCCTGCTTCAGACTCGCTGCAATGCGAGCCGTGTACTCGGCTTGGCCTTCCGAGATATTGAGCACCGCAATCTGTACCGGCGCAAGCCATAGAGGCATCGCCCCGGCGTAGTGCTCGATGAGAATGCCAATGAAGCGCTCCATCGATCCAACGATGGCCCGGTGCAGCATTACTGGAACCTTTCGCACATTGTCTTCGGCGACGTACTCCGCCCCGAGCCGTCCGGGCATGGAAAAATCCACTTGCATGGTGCCGCACTGCCACGAGCGCCCTATGCTGTCTTTCAGGTGGTATTCGATCTTGGGGCCGTAGAACGCGCCCTCTTCGGGGAGCACTTCGTAACTGAGACCGCTCGAATCCAGGGATGCCTCCAGCGCGCGTTCGGCTTTGTCCCAAATCTCGTCGGCGCCGACCCTTTTCGGAGGGCGCTTTGCGAGCTTGTATGCGACGTCGGAGAACCCGAAGTCCGCGTAGACCTTTTGCAACACTCTTGTAAACTCCGTCACCTCCGACTGGATCTGCTCCTCGGTGCAGAATATGTGGCCGTCGTCCTGGGTGAAAGCACGGATGCGCATGATACCGTGCAGGGCGCCCGAGGGCTCGTTGCGCGTGCATACGCCGAACTCGCCGTAACGCAAGGGCAGATCGCGGTAGCTCCTCAGGCCCTTGTTGAAAATCAGAATATGTCCCGGGCAGTTCATCGGCTTGATCGCGTAGTCGCGCTTCTCCGACTCGGTGGTGAACATGTTTTCCCGGTAGTTCTGCCAGTGGCCCGATTTCTCCCACAAACTGCGGTCGAGGATCTGTGGGCAGCGTACTTCCAGATATCCGTTGTCGCGGTAGACGCGGCGCATGTATTGCTCGATCTGCTGCCAGATCGCCCAGCCCTTCGGATGCCAGAACACCATGCCCGGCGCTTCTTCCTGCACATGAAAGAGGTCCAGCTGCGTGCCGAGCTTGCGGTGATCGCGCCTCTCCGCTTCCTCCAGCATGCGCAGGTACGCGTCCTGCTCTTCCTTCTTGGCCCAAGCGGTCCCGTAGATCCGCTGCAGCATCTCGTTCCTGGAATCTCCACGCCAGTAGGCACCGGCGACTTTCATCAGCTTGAAGACTTTGAGCTTGCCGGTTGAGGGCACATGCGGGCCACGGCAGAGATCGATGAAATCCCCTTCCCGATACAGCGAGACCTCTTCGCTCGCGGGAATCGAAGCGACGATCTCCGCTTTGTAATGCTCGCCGATCGATTTGAAATATTCGACCGCCCGATCACGTGGCCAGACTTCGCGAGTGACCTGGAAATCCTTTCTTGCCAGTTCCGTCATGCGCTTTTCGATGGCAGCGAGATCTTCCGGTGTGAATGCCCTCTTGATTGAAAAATCGTAGTAGAAGCCGTTTTCCACCACCGGGCCAATGGTCACTTGCGCGTCAGGGAAGAGTTCTTTGACCGCGTATGCGAGCAAATGCGCCGTGGAGTGCCGCAAAATCTCGACCCCCTCCCTGTCGCGTTCAGTGACGATCGACACTTCGGCGTCGCGTTCGACTCGATGCGAGGTATCGACGAGCTTGCCATTCACTCTACCTGCGAGCGCGGCACGTGCCAGTCCTGCGCCGATCGCCTGAGCGATTTCGGCGACCGTGACCGGGCCGTCGAATGATTTGACGGCGCCATCCGGCAGACGAATCTTTGGCATCGGCGTATTTTTGTAATCCGTCTGCACGCTCAACGGGACATCGCGCCTTTTCCAACGCGCAGAGTCAAAACGGCAGCCGTTGAGGCTGCCGTTTTAAGGTTGGTAGGCGCGATTGGAATCGAACCAACGACCTCATCCATGTCAAGGATGCACTCTAGCCAACTGAGCTACGCGCCTGAGAAGGGCCAGATTCTAGCCCGAACGGGACCACCCGCACAAACCCGCAAAGGCAAAGAAATGAAATCACCCGGCCCAACGTTTCGATCGCGAATCGTAGCCGTACGGCATGGACTTGAAGACCACTTTCGGACAAGAAAGCATGTATTCGCCCCCCGACAAAAGATAGTCCATCGGAGCGCCTCCCGGGCACCTGCTCACCGCGAGGACATGCTTGGGTACGAGCTGGCCAAGAGACGCGGGATAAGCCCCACTCTCGCGCTTGTACGTCGAAAGTGCAGAAATCATATGCACACCCCGGGTCTCCACAGTCAGCATATCCTTTTCGCCTCCGGTGTACAGGTCGATGGCAACATATGCAGCCGCAAGAGCCACCGCGATCACGATGAGCAGAATAACCTGGCTTCCACCTGCCTTACGATTTGCCGCATCCATCCGCTGCCCTCCCTGGGCCGATTGGTTACGACTGCAAATGTTACCGCAAGCCGAGCATCTCCGCCGCGTGCTTGCGCGTTGTCGCGGTGATTGCAATACCGCCCAGCATCCGCGCGATCTCTTCGATGCGGGATTTCTGGTCCAGGACCGCGACGCGGCTCCTCGCGCTGCCGCTCTCCGTGCCCTTGGCCACCGACCACTGCTCGCGGGCCTGCGCGGCAACCTGCGGAAGATGCGTGACGCACAGCACCTGGCGCTCTTCTCCGAGTGTTCTCAATTTTTTGCCCACCACCTCGGCCACGGCCCCGCCAATACCCGCGTCGACTTCATCAAAGATCAAGGTGGGCACGGCGGCCGCCCGGCTCGTAATCACCTGGATCGCGAGACTGACGCGGGATAGTTCCCCTCCGGACGCGACCTTGACGAGGGGACGCGGCTCCACGCCCGGGTTGGTGGTCACCAGGAATTCGACCTCTTCGTTGCCCGCAACGCTACCGTCGGGCAGAAGCGAGTGGAGCTCCACCTCAAACT
>DATDGA010000307.1:0-2266 GCA_036522335.1 Burkholderiales bacterium | reverse complement strand
GGCTCGACTCTCCCAGGCTCGGACGCAGGCGCTGGCGCGACATCTCCAGCAGACCGAAGCGCGACAGGCGGCCGATCTGGATGCGCGCGCGATCCATCTTCATGGCCTCGCGCAGCCGGTCCTCGACCGCACGCTGGTTCTTGGCGTCTTCCATGTCGATGAAGTCGATGACGATCAGGCCGCCGATGTCACGGATGCGCAGCTGGCGGGCAACCTCATCGGCCGCCTCCAGGTTGGTGTTGGTGGCGGTGGCCTCGATATCCGTGCCGCGGGTCGCGCGCGCGGAATTGATGTCGATCGAGACCAGCGCCTCGGTGTAATCGACGACGAGGCTCCCGCCCGAGGGCAACTGCACCTTGTGCGCGTAGGCTGATTCGATCTGGTTCTCGATCTGGTAGCGCGTGAACAGCGGAATATCGTCGGTGTAGATCTTGAGCTTGCGCTGCGCGTCTGGGGGCATGAAGCGCTGCATGTATTCCTGCGCCTTCTGGAAAGCGCCCAGGTCATCGACCAGCACCTCGCCGATGTCGTCGCCGAGATAGTCGCGCAGGGAGCGCGTCACGGCGTCGCCTTCCTGGTACACCAGGAAGGGCGCGCTGCGCCCATTCCCCGCCTGGGCGATCGCATCCCACTGAGTGCGCAGGTTGTCCAGGTCCCACTGCAGCTCTTCGACCGCGCGGCCCACGCCGGCCGTGCGGATGATCGCGCCCATGCCCTCGGGCACGTTGAGCTGGCTCATCACCTCGCGCATCTGGTCGCGGTCCTCGCCCTCGATGCGGCGTGAGACGCCGCCGGCGCGCGGACTGTTGGGCATGAGCACCAGGAAGCGCCCCGCCAGGCTGATGAAAGTCGTGAGCGCCGCGCCCTTGGTGCCGCGCTCCTCCTTCTCGACCTGCACCATCAGTTCCTGGCCCTCGGTCACCAGGTCACGGATGTTCATGCGTCCGCCCTGCGGCGGACTGCGGAAATATTCCTTGGAGATTTCCTTCAACGGGAGGAAACCGTGGCGCTGCGCGCCGTAATCGACGAAGCAAGCTTCGAGCGACTGTTCTACGCGCGAGATTCGCGCCTTGTAGATATTCGCCTTCTTCTGTTCCTTGGACGGGATCTCGATCGATAAGTCAAAAAGCTTCTGGCCGTCAACCAGCGCGACACGCAACTCTTCCTGCTGAGTTGCATTGATAAGCATTCTCTTCATTTGCCCCTACCACTATTGCGTGAGGGGCCGACCGGACAGCGCCGTGCCTGTAGACAGGCGGCGCTGCGGCATCAAGCGACACAGCTGGGAACCCGAAGATTGAGTGACGGCGCATCCGCTGGGGCATGGATTGTATTTTCTGCCGCCCACACAGGCAGCGCCGGAAAACCTTAAGGTTCGCTGACCTTGAGCGGTACCTGCCTACTGGCTCTACCTTTCGGGGAGCTGCAAATGAGGCGAGGTCCTTGATGACCCTGGTCGGCCGAACTCTTGCGATGGCCTCGAATTCGAGGACCAACTACTATGCGGCCGCGTCGGGCCGCGCACTTGCCGCCGCGCGGGGTCTAGTAACCTAGCCTGTAGGCCAGTCCCGCCGCGGGACCCGCTCAGTATAGCGGTAACGCGCTTTAGAAACAAAGATTTACGTTGAGGGCAGCTTTTGACGATGGAACAGCGGAAATCCGGTCACGGCGCGAAATCGGCCGCACAGCAGCATGTGGTTGGCGCGGAGGAGGCCGGCCAGAGGCTCGACAAGCTCCTCGGCCAGCTGCTGCCGGCCGTGCCCCGCACGCGCATTTTCCGGCTGATCCGCAAGGGCGAGGTGCGAGTCGATGGGAAGCGCTCCAGTCCGGAGCGGCGCGTGCTGGAAGGAGAGCGGGTGCGCGTGCCACCGGTGCGCGAGCGCTCCGAGTCGGCGCAGCTGGCGGTGGCGGGTGCCGCCGCGCGCGTGCCCCCGGCGCTCATCGGCCGGGTCAGCGCCGCAATCGTGCACGAGGATGAGCGGCTGCTCGTGCTCGACAAACCCGCCGGGCTCGCCGTGCACGGTGGGAGCGGTCTGAGCTACGGTGTCATCGAAGCGCTGCGCGCCGCGCGCCCCGGTGAGACGCTCGAGCTGGTGCATCGCCTCGATCGCGATACCAGCGGCATCTTGATGGTCGCCCGCAAGAGCTCGGCCCTGCGCACGCTCCATGCGCTGCTGCGCGAAGGCCGCGTCGAGAAGAGCTACCTGGCCCTCGTGGTCGGTCGCTGGGAACTGGGCCGCAAGCTCATCGATGTGCCCCTGCTCAC
>DATDGA010000306.1:0-8790 GCA_036522335.1 Burkholderiales bacterium | reverse complement strand
GCCGCTGCCGGGGATCCTGCCGGCGTGGATCGTACCCGCCGGAACGAAGAACGCCTCACCCGCGTGGATGGTCCGGGCCGGTTGCCCGTCGACCTCGAGCAGCAGCGAGCCTTCCAGCACCACGCTGATCTCGTCGCCGGGGTGCGTGTGCCTGCCGACTCCCGCGCCAGGGTCGAACTCGACACGCGCCTGCACCACGTGCTTGCCCGGGATGCTCGAATCCCGGTCCTGCAGCTCAGTGCGCTTGAGGCCGGGGGCCTGCGCGATGGTGAAACCTGCCGCCGCGACCGCGGCGAGCGCTACGACGGCCATCAGGGTTTTTTTCATGGAGTTCTCCTCGTTGTGGAATTGCGGCAGTGATGATACCCGACTCGGGCGCCGCCCGGTCACGGGCGCGCAGCGATCTGCGCGAGAAACTCGCGGACGCGCGCGGCATTCGTGCCGAAGTCGCCGCTTCCCACGCGCGAGCACGAGCGGATGTCGACGCGGCTGCCGCCGTCTTCGGGCGTGACACGGACCGTGATGTCTTCCTTGAGACCGAACAGCGGCGTCGTTGCCGTCGCCTCGATACGCCCCTCGTGCTGCACCGCGGAGACGATGAGCCAGCCCATGCCGCGCCCGACCTCGAGGGCGCGGTCGAAAGCCTGCTGGGGCGGAAGCGCCAGCCGCGCAGGCGCAATGTCGGGGTAGCCGCGCTTCTGTTCCGCGGCAGTTTCGGGTGCGTAGGCGAGGCTGTTCTCGACGGGACCCATGCGGGCTTCATTCATCTGGTGGAAGCGCGGCGGATCGGCGGTGTCCGTGGTGATGTCGTGGATGTTCGGTGCGTTGCGCGCGGTGTAGCAGAAATAGCCCGGAACCGCGACGCCCGTCGCGCCGATCGCAAGCCCGAGCGCGCCGACGACTCCCAGCACGCGCGAGCGCGCGAGCCCCGCGGAGATGCACCCGGCGAGGAGGACAACGGTCGCGGCGACCGCGCCCCAGCCGGCAAAGCGGAGAATGGAGAGTCCGGTGCGGTAGTCCCACCAGCTGTCGCGATAGCCCAGCACGGAGGAGATTTCCGCCGCCGCAAAGGCGACGGCGAGCCCCGCGCCCGTCCAGACGATTCCCGTCGCCGCCCTACGAAACCGCGCGGGGTCCTTCACCGAAACCTGTTGCATCCGATTCTCCTTTCGCAAGACTCCCCTCAGGCGCGCGCGCGCTCCTCGGGCGGGAAATCCAGCTCCACCTTCGCGCCGCAGGGATCATGGCAGAAAATTTGCCAGATGTGGGTGCCTACCTGCTGGCGCAACGTATACGCGATGCCCTTCGCCTTGAGCTTCGCCACCGTGCCCTCGAGATCGCTCGCGCTGAACGCGAGATGGTCGAGCACTCCGGCGGGATCCTCGGGCAATTTCCCCTCGGAAATATGCAGGATGGGCTCGCCGCCCGCGTAGAGCCACGCACCGTCGAAGCCGAGCGGCGGCCGCGGCCCGTCGGTGAAGCCGAGGACGCCGACGTAGAACGCCCGCGTTGCCGCGAGCTTGTCGGTGAGCACATTGAAGTGATTCATTCCGTGGATCGCCATGAGCACCTCTCAATCGAAGTCGTCGGAACGGGCACGCGTGACACCCGCCTTCTTCATTTTTTCCCACGCGGCGGCGAGCGAGCCCTGCATGTCGATCGCCCGGCAGGCATCCTCGATGACCACGGCGCGCAAACGCAGCTTGCGCGCGTCGAGCGCCGTCCAGGCGACGCAGAAATCGGTCGCGAGCCCGCAGACGAACACGCGCTTCACGCCGTGAGCGCGCAGATAGGCGTCGAGGCCGGTGCGCGTGACGTGGTCGGCTTCGAGGAAAGCCGAGTAGCTGTCCACTTCCTTGTGCCACCCTTTGCGAATCACGAGCTGCGCATGCGGAATCGAGAGGTCCTTGTGCAGGGCCGCGCCGTCGCTTCCCTGCATGCAGTGGTCCGGCCACAGGATCTGCTCGCCGTACGCGAGGTGGAGGGAATCGAAAGGCTTGCTGCCGGGATGCGCGGTCGCAAAAGACTGGTGCCCCGGCGGATGCCAGTCCTGCGTCAGCACGACCTTTTCGAAGCGTTTTGCAAGCGCGTTGACGATGGGCACCACCTCGTCGCCCTTCTGCACCGCGAGCCGGCCGCCGGGGCAGAAGTCGTTCTGCACGTCGACGACGATCAGCACGTCGTTCTTGCCGGCTCCCTTTTTCAAAGCGTTCGCCATCCGCTCATCCCGAAGGCGGTCCGACCGGTTTCCACGGCAAGTTCCCCGGCCAGACACTCGCAACGGCTTTGTCCCTCAGTTCCCTGAACAACTGGAAAAAATAGGGTTCCCCGGTTTCCGAAAACGCGATCTTCAAGGCGTCGAGCACCACGATGTCCGGCAAATGCCCGTTGAAGTTGGAGGAAACGGGCATCTTGAACGGCGGAAAGTTTTTCGTCGCGAGATCTTTCGACGTCGCCAGCAAGTAGGAGACGGCGCGCTCCATGATGAAGATCTTCATCTGGGTGAGTTTGCTCTCGCCGCCCTCTTTCGTGTACGCCAATTCTCCGTTCAACAGCGAGTAGAGCGGCGAGGTCCGCGTCTCCGCAGACTCGAAGAGCCGGTCGAAAACGACCTTCCACAAATTCCAGAATTTCGATTTCGCAAGGAAAAAATTGCTGAACACGGTATTCCGGGAGTGGGTCACGAGCGTATCCAGCTCGGCGCCGGAATCCATTCCCCGGAAAAACCGCGAAGCAATATCGAACAATCCTCGATGGAAAAATTCGCCATGCTCGAAGACGTTGACGAAGCAGGCGGCATGACATGGGAAAGGCGAAAATGTAATGACATCCGCGTCACCGGTTTGTCGTACGAAGTCCTTGACCTGCTTGCCCGCGAGCCCGGTCTTTGAACCGAAGTTCGGCGAGAGGAAGCCATAGTATGCCGACTCGTCCAGCCGATTCTGCATCAAATAATTCCGGATCGGCCAGTATTCGTACCAGTCCGGCCGCTCGTTTATCAGGTTGTCGAGCGGCTCGAAATCCGGGTCGACCGACGCTCGGGTCTTCTCGTCGTAAAAGATCTGAAACGCCCGAATATCGCCGGTCATACCTCTGCCCCGAATCGATCTAGCCTGCCCGCCGAACATCCACCAGGCAGTCGTAAAACGTCGCCCCCCTGCCGATATCGGTGAGCGCCTGCGAGGTGACTTCGTTGGCATTGCGATTGTCGGCGCTCAGCTTCTTCCACCACACCGAGAGCGCCACGACCACGCTCTCGCGGGTGCGGTCCGATACGCGCGCCCGCGCGGTGAAGAAGCCGCGGTCGTTGAATATGCGCACCTTGTCGCCGTCGCGAATCGAGCGCGCCGCGGCGTCGTGCGGATGGATGTCGAGGCTGGGCTCCTTCGCTTCGGCGATCGCGAAAGGCATATTGGCGAAGGACGAATTGAGGAAGTGGCGGTTCGGCGGCGAGATGACGGCGAGCGGATATTTTTTCGCCAGCTCCGGGTTCGACTGCATCGATTCGCGCGGTGGAACGTACACGGGCAGCGGATCGAGACCCGCCTTCTTCGCCGTCTCGCTGTAGAACTCGCATCGGCCCGAGGGCGTGGCGAAGCCGCCCTGCGCGAAGGGCGCGAAGCACTCGGGAACGTCCAGGCGCTGCCAGCCTTTCTCCTTCAGCGATTCCCACTCGATCGAGCGGGCGCGCGGACCCGCCAGCGCGAGCGTCTGGCGGCACAGGTCCTCGTCGCTGTCGAACAGGCACTCGTCCTCGAATCCCATCTTCGCGGCGAGGCGCCGGAAGGTTTCGCTGTTCGGCAGGCTCTCGCCGAGCGGCGCGATGGCCGCGTTGTTCGCCATGAAATAGAGATGCCCGTACGCGGTGTGGATGTCGGTCTGCTCGAGCTGCGTCGTCGCCGGCAGCACGATATCGGCGTAGTCGCAGGTGTCGGTGAGGAAGGTGTCGTGGACGACGGTAAAGAGGTCCTCGCGCGCAAAGCCCCTGGCCACCTTGCCCGAATCGGGGGCGACCGCGACCGGGTTGGAGTTGTAGACGTAGAGCGCGCGCACGGGCGGCTTCGCTTCGAGCAGCGCGTCGCCGATCGCCGACATATTGATGGTGCGCGGTTTCGGATTTTTCGATTTCTGCAGCAGGTCCGGCCGGCCAAGCTTCACGGTATCCACGCCGAAAAATCCGGCGGTGCTGAGCACCACGCCGCCCGCGGCGTCCCGCCACGCGCCGGTGAGCGCCGGCAGGCAGGCGATGGCGCGCGCGGCCATGCCGCCGCCCGCGCAGCGCTGCATGCCGTAGTTGAGCCGGATCGCCGCCGGCCGCGTGCCCGCATATTCCCGCGCGAGCGCCGCGATGCTCTCGGCGGGCAGGCCGGTGATTTTCGCGACTCTCTCCGGCGGATAGTCCTTGACTCGCACTGCGAGTTCCTCGAAGCCGAGCGTGTATTTCTCCACGTAGTCGCGGTCGATGAGGTTCTCGCCGATGATGACGTGCATCATGCCGAGCGCGAGCGCACCGTCGGTGCCCGGGAGCAGCGCGAGGTGCTCGTGGCACTTCTCGGCGGTGAGGCTGCGGTAGGGATCGATGGCGACGAGCTTCGCGCCGCGGCGCTTCGCCTCCTGCGCCCGCGACCACATGTGCAGGTTCGAGACGATCGGGTTCGAGCCCCAGATGATGATGAGCTTCGCCTCGTCGAAGCGTTCCGGATCCATTCCGAAGGAGCCGCCGAGCGCAATCTGCAGACCCGCCTTCCCGGCAGAGGAGCAGATGGTGCGGTCGAGCAGCGAGGCGCCGAGACGGTGGAAAAAGCGCCTGCCCATCGAGTGCCAGGCGACGTAGCCCATGTTGCCCGCGTAGTCGTAAGGCAGGATGCCCTGCGAGTCCTCCTCGGAAATTTCCCGGAACTTCGCGGCGATCGTATCGAGCGCCTCGTCCCAGGTGATGCGCTCGAACTCGCCCTTGCCCTTGGGACCGACTCTCTTCTGCGGAAACAGGACGCGCTCCTTGCTGTAGGTGCGCTCGAGATACCTGGCGACCTTGGTGCACAGCGTGCCCGCGGTGAACGGGTGGTCCTTCGCGCCCTCCACTTTCACCGCGACGCCGTTTTCCACGGTCACTTCGAGGGCGCAGGTGTCGGGACAGTCGTGCGGGCACGCGGCGCGCACCACCTTGCGCTCGAGCGAAATTTTCTTGAGCGGAGCCAGCATATGAGGATTGCGCGATTTTACGCCGATCAGGGGCGCACGATCGGAAACGTCCCGAAGCGCATGCGCAGCATCTGGCCGATGCGGTAATGGGCGTGGTGCGCCGCGGCGATCGCCCCCGCCATGGGAAGGAATCCGTGTATCTGGCCCTCGAAGCACTCGTAGGTCACGTCGACGCCGGATTGCGAGAGGCGCTCGGCGTAGGCCTTGCCCTCGTCGAGGAGCGGATCGAAGCCGGCGGTGATCACGTACGCAGGCGGCAACCGCGAGTGATCCTTCGCTCGCAAGGGAGACGCGCGCCAGTCGGCGCGATCGCGCTCGTCGCGCAGGTAGTTGCCCTGATACCAGCGCAGCAATTCTCGCGTCAGCGAATAGCCCTTCGCGAAGCGCCTCAGCGAATCGGTATCGGCGGCCTGGTCGGTCACCGGATAGACGAGCACCTGCATGGCGAGGCGCAGCGCCGAATCGCGCAAGGCGAGCGCGGCCACCGCGGCGAGGTTGCCGCCCGCGCTCTCGCCCGCGGCGACGAGCCGCGCCGGATCGACTCCGAAGACGTCCGCGTTCGCGGCCACCCACTGCAGCGCCGCCACGGCATCCTCGACCGCTGCGGGAAACCTATGCTCGGGTCCCTTGCGGTAGTCGACCGCGACGACGGCGCACAGACCGTGAGCGGCGATCCCGCGGCAAACGCTGTCGTGCGTATCGAGATCTCCGCAGGTCCAGCCGCCGCCGTGGAAGTACACCACCGCGGGCAGCGCTTCTCCGGGCTTCGCGCCGAGCGGACGGTAGTAGCGGGCGCCGATCGCACCCCCTGGACCTGCCATGGAGAAATCGCGCGTTTCCTGCACCGCGACCGGCGGCGGCGCGAGGGCGAGGCGCGATTCCCGGTAGAGGCGCCGCTCCTCCTCCACGCCCACCGAACCGGGCGCGGGACCGGCCGAGCGTGCCGCACTTTCGATCAGCGCGCGCGCCTGGGGGTCGAGCCTCGCGTCATCAGCGTCCACGGTCACCAGCGTCCACTGTCACCGGCGTCCACTGCGCTTACGCGACGGCCGCGGCGCGCCGCCTGAACAACAGCCACAACACGCCCGCCGCCGCGGTGGTGATCAGCGGCAGCGCGAGATAGTTGAGGATCTCCCAGCCGCTCTTCTCGAGAAGCAGCCCGGAGCTGAAAGAGGAAGCGGCCATCATCACGAAGATGGCGAGGTCGTTCGCCCCCTGGGTCTTCGCACGCTCGGGAGGGGTGCAGGCCTCGGTGATGAGGGTGGTCCCGCCGATATAGAGGAAATTCCAGCCGATGCCGAGGAGAACGAGGGCGAACCAGAAGTGCGCAACGCTGGTGCCCGAGAGCGCGACGCCGACGCATGTGTAGAGCAGCAAGGCGCCGCAGAACATCACCTGCAGGACGCCGAAGCGCTTGATGAGGAAGCCCGTGAAGAACGACGGCCCGAACATGGCGATGACGTGCCAGCTGATCACCGTCGCCGCGGCCGAATAGGGATGCCCGCAGATCCCCATGGCGAGCGGCGTCGCCGTCATGAGCAGATTCATCACGCCGTAGCCGATCGCCGCGGCGAGCACCGCGACGACGAACACCGGCTGCACGGCGATCTCCGCGAGCGGCCGCGTCGGTTCCTTTTGGGCGGCGGCCGTCGGCACGGGAATGTCGAGCCGTTGCACGATCAGCACCACGAGCACCAGGAAACCGATCAGGGACAGGTACGCGCCGAGGTAGCGGGTGGCAAGCAAATCGATCGTGTGTTTGCTCGTCTCCGGGCCGATGATGCCGCCTACCAGCCCTCCGGCGAGCACGAGGGAGATCGCCTTTGCCTTGAAATCGGCGCTTGCGGCGTCTGCCGCCGCGAAGCGATAGTACTGAGCCACGGCGTTGTAGACGCCGAATACCATGGTGCCGAAGCAGAAAAACCAGAAATTCTCGAGGGTGAGAGCGAGCGAGCATATCCCCGCGCCGACCATGCCGGTCAACGCTCCGACGGTAAAACCGGCGCGACGGCCGATGCGCTTCATCAGCAGCGACGCCGGCAGGGTGGAAAGCGCCCCGCCGATCACCCATGCGGTGACGGGAAGCGTCGCCAGGGCCTTGTTCGCCGCGAGCGCGTAGCCGGCCAAGCCGTTCAGTGCTATTGCCGTGGCGTTGTTCGTGAACAGCAGCGCCTGGCAGGTGGCGAGGACGGCGACGTTTTTCTTTGCGGTTTCCAACGCGGCTGCCCTCGGGATGACAGGCAATTGTCAGGGAAAACGGACCTGCCGATTATAGCGGAGCGAAACCTCGGCCGGAGCGTTCTCTCTCGCTCGCCGCAGGAAGCCCGGAAGGGTGGTTGACATTTCCCTCTGATTGACGCACTCTCGCGTTGCCCGTACCGACTGTGCGGCGTCACCCAAACCAGCTCGTATCGAGAGGAGAGATATACGATGGCCAAGAAGAGAAAACCCAATGCAGCATTCATGAAACCCATGACTCCAAGCGCCGCGCTCGCGGAAGTTGTGGGCTCCAAGGCAATACCGCGCACCGAAGTAACCAAGAAACTCTGGGGCTACATCAAGAAGAACAAGCTGCAGGATTCCAAGAACCGTCGGATGATCAATGCCGACGACGCCCTGAAGGTCGTGTTCGGCGGCAAGAAGAGCGTCTCGATGTTCGAGATGACCAAGCTCGTCAGCAAACACCTTAAATAACCGCGCCCCGGGAAGCTTCCCGGGATTCGCAAAAAAAACGCCCGGCCTCACCGGGCGTTTTATTTTGCGATGCGTAAAATGCAGCCGGACGTCCGTCAATGACGGGTGAGTCCTTCCTTCTGCCCGGCCGATCCCGCGCGCAGATCCGGAACCGGGCTCCTCAGCGCTTCGCCGATTTGTATTCCCCGATCGCCTTTTTCAGATCGGCGTATTCCTCGCAGGAGAAAAAACAGAGCTTGTTGAGACGGGCAAGGTGCTCCTCGGCCTTCGGCAGGTTGTTCACCATCAGATAGGCCTCGCCGATGTACTCGTTCGCCCCCTTGTGCTTCGGGTCGAGGCGCAAGGCTTCGTTGTAGTGCTTGAACGCGAGATCGAGGTTGCCGGACTTGCGCCAGGCGTAACCGAGGTAGTTCTGCGCGTCGACGTTGCCCGGGTCGCGGGAAGCGACGCGGTTGAAGCTGTCCAGTGCGGCTTTCCAGTTCTGGGCGGCAACCGCCTTCTTGCCGTTTTCGTAGTCCGGATCCACCGGGCGCGCGCTCACCGGCTCGGAATCCGTTCCGGCGGCGCGAACAACCGGGGCGAGGACAAGTCCCGCAGACAGTGCGAGAACAGCAATCAGAAGCGTGCGCATGGTGCTCCTTTCGTAGGTCAGCGTAGAGGATTATAGTGGAGCGGTAGTCCGCAACATTGTTAACTACGTTAACCGTCACACGGGGGAGCTTATTCCCGATGAAGCTCTCGAAGGTCTCGATCGAGAGGCTGATTCTGCTGCTCTTCGCCATCGCCTGCCTGGTCCCGGCGATGCGCGCCGCGGCCGGACCGGAGCGGCCCTCGCGGGTCGAGGCGCTCGCCGCTCTCAAGAAGTCAGACCCTGAAGAGCGCCGGCGCGGTGCG
>DATDGA010000305.1:0-11368 GCA_036522335.1 Burkholderiales bacterium | reverse complement strand
ATCCCTAAGCAACTGCAAGCCGTACGCGCGTTTTCCGCTCTTCCGGAAGCGGCCAGTCTTGCCGCCGCAAACAAGCGAATCGCCAATATTCTGCGACAGGCGGAAACCAAAGGCGAGTCATTTGCCGAAGTCGACGCCTCGTTGCTGAAGGAACCCGCCGAAATCGCGCTTTTTGAGGCCTTGCAAGCGGCGTCTCTCTCCGCGAAACCGCTGTTCGATTCCGGAGATTTCGCTGGATATCTGAAAACCTTCGCGTCGTTGAAGAATCCCATAGATTCCTTCTTCGACAAAGTCATGGTTATGGCCGATGACAAGAAGCTTCGCGAGAATCGGCTTGCGCTGCTCACCGACATGCGCAAGGCGATGAATCGGTTCTCGGACATCTCGAAGCTCGCCGCATGAAACTCATCATCCTCGACCGCGACGGCGTTATCAATTGCGACAGCGACGAGTTCATCAAGCATCCCGACGAGTGGCGGCCGATTCCAGGAAGTCTCGACGCGATCGCGAGGCTCACCCAGTCCGGGTGGCGCGTGGTGGTCGCGACCAACCAGTCGGGGATCGGCCGCGGACTTCTGGACATGGCGAGCCTGAACGCCATCAACTCCAAGATGCACAAGGCGGTGAATCAGGCGGGAGGGCGCATCGAAGCGGTGTTCTATTGCCCCGATACCGATGAATCGCAATCGCCCTGCCGCAAACCCGGTCCCGGAATGTTCTTCGCCATTGCCGAACGCTTCAACGCCGCGCTCGAGCGAGCGCCGGCAGTAGGCGACAGCCTGCGCGACCTTCAGGCCGCAGCCGCGGTTGGAGCCCAGCCGATCCTCGTGCTCACGGGCAAGGGCGGGAAAACCCGTTCCGCGGGGCAGTTACCCGAGGGCACCGCCATTTATCCGGATCTCGCCGCGGTGGCGCAGGCGTTGTGTCAATGATATTTCTGCGCTCGCTCGTCTTTGCCCTCGCCCAGATCTTCATCACCCCGCCTTACGCGATCGTCGCGCTCGTCACCTTTCCCCTGCCGCGGCTTTTGCGCTACCGCGTCATCTCCGGTTGGTCGCACGCGATGATCTGGCTGGCGAAAAACGTGCTCGGTATCCACTACCGCGTGCTGGGCATGGAGAACCTGCCGCAGACTCCGGCTGTGATCCTGTCGAAGCATCAGTCGGCTTGGGAGACCTTGGCCTTCCAGGTCATTTTTCCGCCGCAGGTGCTGGTGTTGAAACGAGAGCTTCTGTGGATCCCGTTCTTCGGCTGGGGGCTTGCACTGACGAGCCCGATCGCCATCGACCGCAGGCGCGGCGTACGGGCGCTGAATCAGATGGTCGAACTCGGCCGCGAGCGCCTCGCCCAGGGTTTCTGGATAGCGATCTTCCCGGAAGGAACGCGCGTAAGGCCGGGCGAGCGCAGGAAGTATCACGAAGGCGGCGCATGGCTTGCGGTGAAGTGCGGCGCGCCGGTCGTGCCTGTCGCGCACAACGCCGGCCTGTTTTGGGGCCGCAATGCCTTTCTCAAACGTCCGGGAACCGTGACCGTGGAGGTCGGACCGCCGATCGATTCGCGCGCTCACACACCGGAGTCCCTGAACCTGTCGGTCGAGAAGTGGATCGAGAGCCGGATGGCGAGTCTATGTCCCCGGCGCTGAGGCGACTACAACTTCCATTTGACGTTTCGCCGCGCGCGGAGAATGCGGGGCGTGTTCGCCAACTTCAGCTCGCCGGCGGCATCCTGAGTTACCGACTCGTGCGCGCCCGGCGCCGAACTGTGGCTCTGTTCGTCGATGGGGATGGGATCGAAGCGCGCGCCCCGCGTCATGCCACGGTCGCGGAAATCGAGGCGTTTATCCTGGAAAAGGAACGCTGGATCCGCAAGCGTCTCGCTGCGCCGCGCCGGCGGCCGCTCGTGTGGCAGGTGGGGACTAAGCTGCCGTGGATGGGCCGGATCGTGACGCTGGTGCTGCGGCATGGCGAAACCGGCGTGCGGCTCTCAGACGACAAGCTCGAGTTCGGACTCGCGGACGGCGCGGGCTTGCGCGAGCGGACGCTTGAGTGGATGAAGGAGCGGGCACTCGAGTTCTTCATCGAGCGAGTCGCGGAGCTTGCGCGGCTGCACGGGTTTCGCGCTTCGAGCGTCGGCCTTTCCAACGCGAACACCCGCTGGGGCAGCTGCGGCTGCAACGGGCGGATACTCCTCAACTGGCGCCTGATGATGCTGCCGCCGCGTCTCATCGACTATGTGGCCGTGCACGAGCTTGCCCACCTGCGCGAGCTCAACCATTCGCCGCGCTTCTGGGATACTGTTTCGCTGCTTTATCCGGCTCACCAGTCCGCGCGGCGCGAATTGAACGCCCTGGCGCCGACATTGCCGGATCTATAGGAGAGTACCGATGCGAATTCTCCACACGATGCTGAGGGTCGGCGATCTGGAGCGATCGCTACGCTTTTACACCGAGGTTCTTGGCATGCGGGTGCTCCGCCGCAACGACTATCCCGATGGCAAATTCACCCTCGCCTTTGTCGGCTACGGCGACGAGGCGGAAACGGCGGTCCTCGAGCTGACCCACAACTGGGGCGTGGAAAAATATGAACTCGGCAGCGCCTACGGTCACGTCGCTATCGCGGTGGAGGACGCCTACAAGGCCTGCACGGAAGTGAGGACGCGCGGTGGAAGGGTGACGCGCGAAGCCGGACCCATGAAGCACGGCACGACGGTGATCGCCTTTGTCGAGGATCCGGACGGCTACAAGATCGAGCTGATCGAGCGCAAGTAGGTTCGACGATTGGACCGGGGCCGGGACGCCGTCGCGCGACAGAGCTTCAGCGAACCATGCCGGGCGCTCCTGCGACGCGGTATTTTCGGATGTCGCTCTGCTGCCCGATCAGCGCCTTGGCGAAATCTTCCAGCATCTCTTCGCTGATATCCTGAGCCGGAATCGAGAGGTATTCGACTCCGAGACCAAACAGATGCGTCGTCTGGAAGTGAAGTTTGCCTTGCTCGTGGTCGGCCTTGATGACGATGTCCGTCAGGACAGCGGCGGGCACGGTGAACTTGGCACCGACGACGAAACCCTTGGCGTTCTTCTTCTCCTCCTCCACGAATTTGACTTTGCTGAGCCATAGCGACTCCCGGATTCGTTGCATCGCTAGCGGCATGTCTTTCTCGATCGCCACCGTGTCGGGGCCGGCCCACTTGACGAAGAAGTGAGTCGTGTCGAAGTATTCCTTGTCGTTGATTCGTTTTTTCCGGTAGTCGATAAACGACTCGGTGAACACCAGGTTCCTGAAATCCGCGACGCCGGGGATCGAGTAGACCAATGGGCTGGTGGGCTTCACTACCGCGAGCTGCTTTAGCAGTTCGTGCACGTACTGAAACGTTTGCTTCATCTTGTCTTCGACCAGCTTGAGTTTATCCCCCTGCAGGTTCTGTTGAAGAATCTGCTGGGTCTTCACCAAGTCCGCCTGTTTCTTCAGGTCGTCAAGAAGGCCCATACTCCATCCCCTAGCTTCAAACTCCGTATCTATACACCATTTTGCCAGCAGGCGTTTGCACGGTCTAGATGCGCCGCTGCGCGACCCGATTGGCGATTGTGACAAAAGCCGCAACCGGCAGGCTTTGCGCGCGCCGACCCGGGTCGATCCCGAGTTCTTCGAGTTCGGATGCGGAGACCAAATCGGAGAGGTTGTTTCTCAGAGTTTTTCGCCGCATTGAAAACGCTTGCGTAACTACGCTTGAAAAGCGTGCCTCGTTCAATGCGTCGAGCTCGTGCGGGAGTCGTGGCACCAGCCGCACAACGGCAGAACGGACCTTCGGCGGGGGCCGAAATGAACCTTGAGCGACCGCAAAAAGCCGCTCGAGGCGGAAACGGTACTGCAGCATGACCGACAGTCGCCCGTAGTCGGGTTCGGATGGTTTCGCGATCATGCGCTCGACGACTTCGTGCTGCAGCATAAAGAGCAGATCGGTACACCGGGCGGCCGCCTCGGCAACGTGAAATAGGAGCGGCGTGGAAATATTGTAAGGCAAGTTGCCCACCACCCTGAGCGGTGATGGCAGCGTCGCAAAATCAAAGCGCAATGCATCGATTTGGTGCACCGCTAGGCGCTCGGCGGGGTACCGCTCGCGCAGACGCTCGCTCAGGTCTCGGTCAAGTTCGATCACGTGAAGGCGCTCGACACGCTCGAGCAGCGGAGCGGTCAACGCCCCAAGCCCGGGGCCGATTTCGACGATATGGTCGCCGCGCTGTGGATCGATCGCGGAGACGATCCGCTCAATCGCTTCTCGATCGACGAGAAAGTGCTGACCGAATCTCTTTCGGGGGACATGCCGAGGCGTCGCCACTGCGACCTAACCCGCCGTTCGTGCCTCGATTTGCACCATCTCGATTGCCGATTCGATGGCCGCGAAGAGGCTATCTGGATCCGCACGTCCGGTGCCCGCGAGATCGAGCGCGGTTCCATGGTCCACCGAAGTACGGATTATCGGCAGACCGAGCGTGACGTTGATTCCCATGCCGAAGCTCGCATACTTGAGCACAGGAAGTCCCTGATCGTGATACATCGCGAGTACGCAATCGGCCTTGCCGAGTCGATCCGCTACGAACAGCGTATCCGCCGGCAAGGGTCCTGTGAGCTGCAAACCTTCAGCGCGCAATTTCTCGATAACGGGGCCGATCACTTCGATTTCCTCGCGTCCCAAATAGCCGCCCTCGCCGCTATGTGGATTGAGCCCGGCGACAAGAATCCGAGGCACCGAGATGCCGAATCGGCGGATGAGTTCCGAGCAGAGCACCCGAATAGTTCGTTCGAGACCCTCGCGCGTCAGCGCACGCGGCACATCCTTCAGCGCGAGATGCGTGGTCGCGAGCGCAACGCGCAGCCCCCCGCCCGCCAGCATCATCACCACGTGGGCGGCGCCGGTACGCTCGGCGAGATACTCCGTGTGGCCAACGAAAGGAGTACCTCCGTCGTTGATGATCCCCTTGTGTACCGGTGCGGTGGTGAGCGCGGCAAATTGGCCGTTCCTGCAGCCCTCGAGCGCACGGTCGAGAAGCGAGATCACGTACGGCGCGGAGCGCCGGTCCAGTGTGCCTGCTCGACAAACGTAGGCGAGGGGAACGTGCAGGCATTCGATCGAATCCGGTGCAAGCTCGACGCCGGGATCACAAAGCCGCACTTCCAAACCCAGCAGCCGGGATCGGTTCTGGAGCATCTGCCTGTCCCCGAGGACCACGACACGTGCGGAAAATCGGCGTCGCGCGAGAGCGAGACAGATATCCGGACCTATACCGGCCGGCTCCCCGGAAGTCACCGCGATGGCCGGCATGGAATTCAAACCCGGCGGGACAACGGGGGAACGGACCACAGCCGGCTTCGTCAGTCTGGCGGTCACCGCTCGTCCAGCCGCAATTCGACGTAGGCGCGATCGCGCAACTGACGCAGCCATTCCTGATAAGCCTCGTCTCCCTTGCGTTCCAGCAGAGCCTTGCGCGCCTCGATACGCCTGCGCTCGGCGGACACATCCGCGGTTCGCCGCTCGATCATTTGGATGAGATGCCAACCGAATGGAGTCTTCACGGGCTGGCTCACCTCCATCGGTTTTAGTTCCATGAAAACTCGTTCGAATTCCGGCACCGTGTCGCCCGGGTACACCCATCCGAGATCCCCGCCCCGCGAAGCGGAGCTGTCGTCCGAATTCAAGCGCGCGAGCTCGGTAAAACTCACCCCGTTTACGATTCGCTCACGCAGGCCGACGAGCTTCCTCTTGGCATCGTCTTCGGAAACGAGCTCGTTGGTACGCACTAGGATATGGCGCACGTGCGCCTGCTCCACCATTAGCGGCGCCCCGGCTCCGCGCATATCGATAAGCTTGAGGACGTGAAACCCGGCCGGACTGCGCAATATGTCGCTGATTGCGCCGGGTTTGAGCTTGGCCAGCGCCTCGACAAACAACTCCGGCAGCCGTTCCTGGCTGCGCCAGCCCATGATGCCGCCCTGCAGGGCATCCGGCGCGTCGGAGTACGTCGCGGCAAGCTGCGCGAAGTCCCCTCCGTCCGTCAGCCTCTTGACCACCTCCTCGGCACGAGCGCGCCGAGTTCCCAGTTGCTCAGGGGTCGCTTGTTCAGGCACCCGCACCAGGATGTGCGCAAGGTTGTATTCGGTCGCAGTGTCTTTTCTTTCGCTCTGCTCGGAAAGAAAGTTCTCGATTTCCCCCTCACCCACGGTGAGCTTGCTGGTGACCTCGCGCTCGCGCAGGCGATTCATCAGAATTTCATCGCGCAATTCTTCTCGAAACACGTCGAAGCGAATGGCGTCCCGCTCGAGCGTGCGCCTGAACTCGGTCAGCGACAGCTTGTTTCCCTCAGCGACGCGGTTGAGGGTGCGGTCGAGCTCCAGGTCGTCGACGCGCAGCCCCGTCTCCCGAGCATATTGTAGCTGCACTTTCTCGATGACTAGACGATCGAGCACCTGCCGCTGGATTTCGCCGCGATCGGGGAGAGAGGTCCCGCGCCGTTCCAGTTCCCTCAGCACTCGATTCATCCGCTCGGCCAACTCGTACTGCGTGATGACTTCCTTGTTGACCACCGCGACGATCCGGTCGATCGAGGCAATGCGCGCCCCGGCAGCCTGCTCCTGACGCGCATTCTGTGCAAGCACGGTGCTGAACGCCATCAACAGCAGGATGGAGAGATGGATTCTCATCGATTCATTTTCCGCTTCCTGGGCACTCAATCCGGGCGCAAGTCTTTGCCGCATCCGAACAACTCAGAACACGCTATTTTGCGATATTGTCGTCGAATCCGCGCCGCACGCGCGTAGGAACCGTGAGCCGTCTCAATTGTAGAGATCAAAGGGACGCTCGGGATTCGTGTCGGGGGACAATGCGTTGATTCGCTGATAACCCGGAACGTTTCGCTTCAAGGCGTCGAGTGGATTCGACCCAAGACGCGAGAAACCGTTCAGTTCCAGTTGCAGGAACAGGCTCGACGACGATGTGTCCGCCGTCAGAGCAAAGCGCTGGACCACGATGCGGCTGACCCAGCAGTCGGCTCCGTATTCCAGCCCTCCGATGGCTTCGACGATTCGACTATCGATCAGCGAATAGTTGAAGCGTCCCACGCCGTACCAGCGGCCAACCAGCGGCCACTGCGCCGACAGGTCGATCTGCTTGGTCGGCCCCGTGCGCGTGATGTCCCCGCTCAGGTACCGGTAGCTCAGATTGAGCGTCCTGGGCCCCTCGGGCCGGTAGCGCGCCGCCAGCGTCAGGCGCTCGGTGCGGAGATCGCGCTGGTCGTATTCGGTGGCAGCGTCCATGGTCCAATACTGGCTTGCGCGTCCCGACACTGCCGCCAGCAGGTTCGAGACATTGTAGGTGCGCGGTACGTCGGTAGGAAGGAGCGTGACCTGCTGATCCTCGAAGTAGTAGCGCTGACCGAGCGTCCCGCGCAGCACTTCCTGGCCGCTTGAGGGCAGGAGCATGCGGGACGTAACCGCGGCAGTAAGCTGGTTGGCATCGTTGATGCGGTCGCCGCCGGCAAACATGTTCTCAGAGAAGATCTGGGCGTAACTGAAATCCGCGACAGACGTATCGAACAGCGGAATCTGATTCTGGTTACGGAATGGAATGCGCACGTAGTAGAGACGCGGCTCGAGCGTCTGGGTTACGGCTTGCCCCTGCAACTGCGTGTCCCGTTCGAAGATCAACCCGCTGTCCAGACTATAGATTGGAAGGGCACGGGTGATCGTGCCCGGCGTTCCCGGGGCATTCTGTTCCGGGACAGGACTCGGACCCGGATTGAACCCGACTTGAGCCGTTCCCGGACCGTTCTGATCCAGGGAATAGTAGGTGTAGTTGAAACCGACTTTCGGGGTGAGAAAGGCGCTGGAGGTAACGAGCGGCAGACTCAGGCTCGGATAGAGCGTCGAGCGCATGCCGTTTATCAAAGTGGGGTGGCTGAAGTCGACGAACTCGAGGGCGGACGCAAAGTCGAATCCGCCGACGTTCGGGCGCACGGCGGACAGGGTGAGCTGCGGCGTGCGACTGTAGGGCGGCAAGACGGGATTTTCCGGGTCCTGGAGGATTTGGAACCGCTGAACCCTGGCGGTCGCCGAATAACTGCCCGTCTGCCACCAGTTGCCGTTGTAAGTCAGAAAACCTTCGCGCGGCAGGGCCACCTGGGAAGTGATGTTGATCCGGGTCGCCAAGTCCCGGAAATAGTTATCGTCGGAGACCTTGTTCAGGTTCAGCCCCCCCAACAGCATGCCGTCCCGGTTGTACGTGTGCACCAGAGCCATCGCCGAGCGGCTGAGATCGGCGGCTTTGTCATGCGGCAACACCTCGGCATTGAACTCGCCGCTATAGTTCCGCTGCAGATAACGGAATTGCTCGGCGATCTGCAGTCCGCGCTTTTCCATGTAACGCGGGATGAGCGTGAGGTCGTAGCTGGGCGCGAGGTTAAGATAATATGGCACGGCGACCTCGGGGCCGCTCTTACCGGAAGTACCGATTGCGGGCGGAAGGAAACCGGAATTGCGTTGGTTGTCGAGCGGAAAATCGAGCGAGGGCGCCGCGATGATGGGCACCCCCTCGAAATAGATGCGGGCTCCGCGTGCGGTGCCCGTGCCGCGCGTGAAGTCCAGATCAAGCTCGTCGGCGTTCACTCGCCAGCCGTCGTCGCCCGGCTTGCAGGAAGTAAAGAAGCCGTCTTTGATCCTGAACCGATTCTCTCCCAGGAATTCGAGTGTGTCTGCCTGCCCGCGCACTGAAACCGGCGGCCTATCGGACTTTTTGCGGGGAGCGAGAATGAACTCGGGCTTCTCGAATATTCCAGTCTCATCCTTGATCGAATACCTCAAGGCAGGTCCGCTCAAAATGTCGCCAGAGCGTTCAAGGCGCACGTTGCCGAGGGCCTCGACGTTTTCATTTTTTTCGCGATACTTAAGAGTCTCCGCGCGGATCGACAAATCGCCTCGACGCAGGCTGGCGTTACCCTGTGCAGTCGTGTCCCTTCCGGGAACGCCTTCGATGCGGTCCGCATCGAGGACAACCGGCGATGACTCGGACTTGGACCGATCCTGGGTCGAGGGTCGCAACTGAAGGCCCTGACCCTGCGCATGCGCTGCCGCAGAACAAATCAGCGCAATGGCCAACGCCGTGAAGCGGGCACGTAGGCAGGACATGGGCAGGAAAGCTTGGCGGATTGGGCTGGTCGTTTGCGGGTGTAAAATCGCACAATTCAGCGGCGAAGGCAATTCTTTGTTTCCGGAGGATTTTTGGACCGCACCGAGCATCTGCGGCGATGGCTGAAGGCGGCGCTCGGGGGCGGCGACATCAGTATCGCGCCAGCCTCCGACGACGCAAGCTTCCGGCGCTATTTCCGTATTAAACGCGACGGGGCGCAACCGTCCCTCATCGCGATGGACGCACCTCCGGACAAGGAGAACTGCCGGACCTTCGTCCAGGTAGCGCGCCTCTTCGCCGCAGCCGGCGTGAACGTACCAGCAGTCCTTTCGCAGGACCTCGAACACGGATTCCTGCTGCTTTCGGACTTGGGCAAGATCACCTATTTGGATGCGCTCGACGAGGGCAATGCCGGAGAACTCTACGGAGATGCGCTCGACGCGCTGATCCGGATTCAATTGGCAAGCCGCCCCGGGTCGCTGCCCGACTACGACCGGCAGCTGCTCGAGCGGGAACTGCGCCTGTTTCCGGACTGGTATATCGCGCGCCAGCTGCAACGCGAACTCGATGCAGAACAGCGCGAGACCCTAGAAAAAGTCTTCTCGATTCTCCTCGAAAACAATCTCGGGCAGGCGCGCGTCTACGTGCACCGCGACTATCACTCCCGCAATCTCATGGTGAGCGAGCCCTGCCCCGGCATTCTCGATTTTCAGGACGCAGTCTACGGTCCGATCACCTACGATCTCGTCTCTCTCCTGCGCGATGCCTACATCGCCTGGGAGGAAGGACGCGTGATCGACTGGGCGATTCGCTACTGGGAGCGAGCCCGGAAAGCGGGACTCCCCATCGCCGGCGACTTCGCGGAGTTCTATCGCGATTTCGAGTGGATGGGGGTACAGCGCCAACTCAAAGTCCTGGGAATCTTCGCGCGGCTGTTCTACCGGGACGGCAAAGGAGGATATCTGAAGGATCAACCCCTCGTGATGGGCTACCTGCGGCGCGCATGCGAGCGCTACAAGGAGCTTGCCCCCCTCGCGCGCCTGCTCGATGAGCTTGAACCGACGGAAAGCCGCGTCGGATACACCTTCTGAGCTCCAACCGATGAAAGCCATGATTCTCGCCGCGGGGCGCGGCGAACGACAGAATTTACGATGCGCTCGCCGCTGAGATCATCGTGAAAGCAATGATCCTTGCCGCGGGGCGCGGCGAACGCATGCGGCCCCTCACCGACTCGATGCCAAAGCCGCTGCTCGAAGTGCGGGGCAAAGCTCTGATCGTCCGCCTGATCGAAGCGCTCACACGCTCGGGCATTCGAGAGATGGTGATCAATCACGCGCATCTCGGAAAGATGATCGAGACAGCTCTCGGCGACGGGAGCCGCTTCGGCGCCGAAATTCACTACTCGCACGAACCCGAGGCGCTCGAGACCGCAGGCGGAATCACCCAGGCGCTTCCGCTCCTCGGCGCCGCGCCGTTCATCGCCGTCAACAGCGACATTCTTTGCGACTTCGATTTTTCCTCCCTGCTCAGTCGCGAGCTGGAACCGCGTCTCGCGCACTTGGTGCTGGTCGCGAATCCGCCGCACCATCCGGAAGGAGACTTCGCGCTGAACGGCGCGCAAGTCGCCCAAGCAGGCCATTCCAAGCTTACTTTCAGCGGCATCGGTCTTTACCGTCCGGAACTCTTCGCAAGCGTCATACCGGGTTCAAAAGCACAGCTTGCATGGCTCTTGCGCGCGGCGATGATGCGCGGGCTGGTCTCGGGCGAGATGCATCGCGGAACTTGGCATGACGTCGGCACACCCGAGCGGCTTTCCGCGCTGAACGGGTCCGTCGCTTGATCCTCGCCGAAAAGCGGACGACAATCCCGGCAATGGACACGACCAGCAATCTTTCGCGCTGCGCTGAACGTCGCCATGCGTTGCAGCAGCAGATGGGTGAAGGCACCGCGATCATTCCGACCGCCCCGGCGCACATCCGCAATCGCGATAGCGATTACCTGTACCGATTCGACAGCTATTTCTACTATCTGAGCGGGTTCCCCGAACCTGACGCGGTACTTATCCTGCTCGCCGGAGCGGAGCCCAGGTCGATCCTTTTCTGCCGCGAGCGCCATCCGGAACGCGAACTCTGGGAGGGTGTGCGCTACGGTCCCGAAGGCGCGAAGGAAGCATTCGGTTTCGATGAGGCCTACC
>DATDGA010000304.1:0-10405 GCA_036522335.1 Burkholderiales bacterium | reverse complement strand
CGCCCATTTCGCCGGCTCTGGAAAGGTCGAGGAGATCAAACGGACGCTGCAGGAGCAGGGCGCTTCGCTCGCGATTTTCAATCACGACCTGTCGCCGGCGCAGGAGCGCAATCTCGAGAAAGCGCTCGGCTGTCCGGTCGTCGACCGCACGCGTCTCATCCTGAACATTTTCGGCCAGCGCGCCAAGAGTCACGAGGGCAAGCTCCAGGTGGAGCTCGCGCAGCTCGAGCACGCGGCGACGCGCCTGGTGCGCGGGTGGACGCATCTGGAGCGGCAACGCGGCGGGAGGGGCTTTCTTGGAGGAATGGGCGAGACGCAGCTCGAGGTCGACAGGCGCTTGATCGCGAATCGCGTCAAGATCCTGAAGGACAAGCTCGGCAAGCTCGGTCGCCGGCGCGAGGTCCAGCGGCGCGCCAGGGAACGTGGCAGGGCTTATTCGGTTTCGCTCATGGGTTACACCAACGCCGGCAAGTCGACGCTGTTCAACACCCTGACACATGCGGGGGCGCTGGCGGAGGATCGTCTCTTTGCAACACTCGATACCACTACGCGAAGGTTGTACCTGCCTGAGGCGGGGAACGTCGCGATCTCCGACACGGTGGGCTTCATCCGCGATCTTCCGCACGCGCTCGTCGCGGCCTTCCGCGCGACGCTCGAGGAAGCGATCCACGCCGACCTGCTCCTGCACGTGGTCGATGCCGCGAGCGATGCCCGCGAGGCGCAGATCGAGGAAGTGGACAAGGTCCTGACCGAAATCGGCGCAAGCGCCGTTCCACGGCTTCTGGTGTGGAACAAGATCGATCGGACCCCCCTTCAACCGGGAGTGGACCGGAACGAATATGATAGAATTTGTCGCGTTCGTCTAAGCGCAAAAACGGGCGACGGCGTGGATGGCCTGCGCCGGGCCCTGATCGAGGCGGCGGCCTCGAGGACACCTCCGGCGAGCCCGCCAAAATCGATAGATTCGCAGCGCCTAGCGGCCGAAGCCTAGGGTTGTCGTCAAGCTCCTCCGGCGGCGCCCGCTGAGGGAGAACCAGGAGGGTATCCTCGGGAGGGTATCCTCAGTTTTTGTTGCAGAACCTTGGGATTCATATGTCATTGAACGACCCGCAATGGGGCAAGCGAGGCGGGGGAAGCGAGGGACCGCCCGACCTCGACGAGATGTGGCGCAGGTTCAACCAGAAGCTGAACGGCCTGTTCGGTCGCCGGCGCGGTGGTGGCTCGGAACCCGGTGAACCCCACAATATCCGGCAGATTGGCGGAGGGGCCGGCCTGATCGCTCTGGTCGTGCTCGTCGCCTGGCTCGCGAGCGGTTTCTACATCGTCGTGGAAGGCCAGCGCGGTGTGGTGCTCACTTTTGGAAAATTCTCCGAGGTCACCGCTTCCGGATTGCGCTGGCGCTTCCCGTACCCGATTCAGAGCAACGAGATCGTCAATTTGTCGGGTGTCCGAACTGTGGAGGTGGGCTATCGCAACAACGTCAAGACCCGGGTGCTCAAGGAATCGCTGATGCTGACTGACGACGAAAACATCGTCGACATCCAGATGGCGGTTCAGTACACGCTGAAAGACGCGAGAGACTATCTTTTCAACAATCGTCAGCCCGATGATGCGGTTCTGCAGGCCGCAGAGACGGCGCTGCGCGAGGTGATCGGCAAGAGCAGGATGGATTTTGTTCTGAATCAGGGCCAGGCGGTCGTCGCGAAGGCGCTTCCGGTCATGCAGGAGATTCTCGATCGCTACAAGACCGGCATCCAGATCAGCAGCGTCAACATCCAGAACGCCCAGCCGCCGGAACAGGTCCAGGCTGCTTTCGACGACGCAGTCAAAGCGAACCAGGATCGCGAGCGGCTCAAGAACGACGGGCAGTCCTACTTCAACGACGTCGTGCCCAAGGCTGGCGGGGTCGCCTCGCGGCTGCTGCTCGAAGCCGAAGGCTACAAGCAACGGGTCATTGCCAATTCCGAGGGCGAGGCGTCGCGGTTCCGCCAGATTCTGGTCGAATATAACAAGGCGCCGCAGGTGACGCGGGAGCGTCTCTACCTGGAGACTGTCCAGCAGATGCTGGCGAATGCCTCGAAGATAATGATCGACGCAAAAGCGGGCAGCAATCTGCTGTATCTGCCGCTCGACAAGATCATCCAGATGCAAGGCGCGGCGCTGCCCGACCCCCTCGGAGCCCGTTCCGCGCCCGCTGCGGAACCGCAGATGCCGCCCGAGGCCGGTGCGCGCTCGCGAGATGCGCTGCGGGGCCGCGATCGAGGGGACCGGCCATGAACAATCGAATCGGCATGGCATTCGCAGGTGTTGTCGCGGCAATCCTTGTCTTGAGCCTCTCGGCATTCACCGTGGATCAGCGGCAGCGGGCCATCGTGTTTCAGCTCGGCGAGATCAAGGACCTAATCGAGGAACCCGGATTGCACTTCAAATGGCCTCTGATACAGAACGTACGTCTCTTCGACACCCGCATCCTCACATGGGACGATCCCGAGCCGCAGAGATTCATCACCGTCGAAAACAAGCCGGTGCTCGTCGATGCCTTCGTCAAATGGCGCATTGTCGATGTGAAGAAGTACTACGTCTCGGTTGCCGGAGACGAAGTCGCGGCCGGGCGGCGCATCAACCAAACCGTCAACGGTCTCCTGCGGGAAGAATTCGGCAAGCGAACGGTGCACGATGTCGTCTCGGGGAAACGCGACGACATCATGAACACCGTGCGTGAAAAGGTCGACCAGGACGTGAGCGGTCTTGGAATCCACGTGGTGGACGTAAGGCTCAAGCGCGTCGATCTTCCGCAGGAGGTGAGCGTCGACGTCTACCGCCGCATGGAGTCGGAGCGCAAGCGCGTCGCGTCGGAATTGCGCTCGAACGGATTTGCCGACGCAGAAAAAATCCGCGCCGACGCCGACAAGCAACGCGAAGTGATCATCGCGCAAGCCTATCGCGACGCGCAGCGCGTTCAGGGTGAAGGCGATGCCAAGGCTGCCGCCATCTATGCGCGCGCCTTCAAGGAGAATCCCGAGTTCTACTCCTTCTATCGCAGTCTCGAAGCCTATCGAGCGGCGTTCAAGAACAAGAGCGATGTGCTGATCCTCGACCCCAACTCGGAGTTCTTCAAGCACTTCAAGAGCCCGGGGAAGGGCGGCAAGTGAATGGGCACCACGTTCTTCATGGCCTTCGCCCTCATGCTGATCATCGAGGGTCTCCTGCCGTTTCTCCTTCCGAAGTTATGGCGCGAGATATTTCGCCGCGTCACGGAGTTCACTGACGGGCAGATCCGCTTCTTCGGACTTTCCTCGATGCTGGTCGGCCTGCTGATGCTGCTCCTGCTTTACTAGGCGCGCCGCGATGAGAAACTGGCTCCTCCCGGAAAACCTCGAGGACATCCTGCCGCCGCAGGCCTTGCGCATCGAGCGGATGCGATCGAGACTGCTCGAGCTGTTCAGGGTTCACGGCTACCAGCTCGTGATTCCACCCATGCTCGAGTACCTCGAATCGTTGCTTACCGGCACCGGGCACGATCTGGACCTTCGCACCTTCAAACTCGTCGATCAGCTCTCCGGGCGGATGATGGGGGTGCGCGCCGACATCACGCCCCAGGTTGCGCGGGTCGACGCACATCTGATGAACAGGAAAGGCGTCACACGGCTGTGCTACGCGGGAAGCGTGTTGCATACCCGGCCGCGGGGACTTGATTCGACCCGGGAGCCGTTGCAGATCGGCGCGGAAATCTACGGCCACGCCGGCATAGAGAGCGATCTGGAGATCCAGCAGCTGCTCGCGGAAGCGTTGGCCGCATGCGGCATTTCCGGAGCTCGGCTGGATATCGGCCACGTAGGTGTGTTTCGAGCCATCTGCCGTCACGGCGGGGTTGGTGCCGAACTCGAATCGGATCTGCACGAGGCGCTGGAGCGCAAGGATCTGCCAGCGCTGCGCGTCGTGACGGAACGCTTGCCTCGTACTACGCGCAATGCTTTGCTCGCTCTCCCGGAACTCTATGGAGGCGAGACGGTCCTCGATCGCGCCAGGCGCACGCTTCCAAAATATCCCGAAATCAAGGCTGCGGTGCGCGATCTGAAGCGGCTTGCGCGCACCGAGAGGATTCCGGTGTCGTTCGACCTTGCCGATCTCCGCGGATATCAATATCACAGCGGAGTGGTGTTTGCCGCTTACGCCCCGGGAGTGGCCAACGCGGTGGCGCTGGGCGGGCGTTACGACGAGGTGGGCAAGGCGTTCGGCCGGGCTCGTCCGGCGACAGGATTCAGCCTGGATCTTCGCGACCTCGCACGCACTGCTCCGCGCGAGACCGCTGCGGGTGCCATCCGCGCCCCGCATTCGGGCGATGCGGGGCTTGTCGCAGCGATCCGGAAGCTTCGGACCGCGGGGGAGGTTGTCGTGGTCGGGCTGCCGGGCCATGCCGCCGAGCGGACTCAGCCCGAGTGCGATCGCGAACTCGTCAAGCGCGCCGGCAAGTGGACCGTGCGCAAACTGGGCAAGAGCTAAACGGTGGCCAAGAAGGCTAAGAACGTCGTAGTCATCGGAACCCAGTGGGGTGACGAGGGCAAGGGGAAGGTGGTCGACTGGCTCACCGACCACGCGCAAGGGGTGGTGCGCTTCCAGGGCGGGCACAACGCCGGGCACACCCTGGTGATCGGCGGCAAGAAAACCGTACTGCACCTGGTTCCTTCGGGCATTCTCCGCGACGCAGTGACCTGCTATATCGGCAATGGCGTAGTGCTTTCGCCGCAAGCGCTGATCGAGGAGATAGATGAGCTCGAGCGCGCCGGCGTGGACGTTACCAGCCGCTTGCGCGTTTCCGAGGCCTGTCCCCTGATTCTTCCGTATCACGCGGCAATCGACACTGCGCGCGAATCGGCCCGGGGTGCGGCGAAAATTGGCACCACCGGCCGCGGCATCGGGCCCGCTTACGAGGATAAAGTCGCGCGCCGCGCGATCCGCATCCGGGACCTCCTCGTGCCGGAGCGCTTCTCTGCGAAGCTCGAACCGCTCCTGGATTTCCACAACTTCGTGCTGACGAAATACCTCGGAGCAAAACCTGTCGATTTCGCAAGAACGCGGGACGATGCGCTGGCGCTTGCGCCGCGGCTCAAGCCCCTGGTCGCGGACGTCTCGCGCGCGCTCTATGATGCAAATCGCGCCGGCAAGAACCTGCTGTTCGAAGGGGCGCAGGGCGCGCTGCTCGACGTCGACCACGGCACCTACCCGTACGTGACGTCGAGCAACTGCGTCGCCGGCGCGGCGGCGGGAGGGGCGGGCGTCGGGCCGCAGATGCTCCACTATGTCCTCGGTATCACCAAGGCGTACACGACGCGCGTCGGCTCGGGTCCTTTCCCCACGGAGCTCAACGACAGCACCGGCGAACTGCTGCGCACCCGCGGCAAGGAATTCGGCGCGACCACCGGGCGGCCGCGCCGCTGCGGGTGGTTCGACGCCGCGGCGCTGAGGCGCTCGATCCAGGTCAACGGAGTGTCGGGACTGTGCATCACCAAGCTCGACGTGCTCGACGGCATGCAAAAGGTGAGGCTGTGCACGGGCTACCGGATCGACGGTGTGCTCCAGGAACTGCTGCCTCTCGCGGCGGAGGATGCCGAGCGATGCGAGCCGGTATACGAAGATCTTCCGGGATGGATGGAAAGCACGGTAGGCGTAAAGGCGTACGACAAGCTGCCTGCTCCGGCACGCTCCTATCTCGATCGGCTGCAAGCCGTCTGCGGCGTGCCGGTGGACATGATCTCCACCGGACCGGACAGAGTCGAGACGATCGTCCTGCGCCACCCGTTCCATTGACCGGCATGCTGGCAGGCACAGTCCCGTTCCCTCCCGAGTTCGCGCAGCGCTACCGCGAGAAGAACTACTGGCGGGAGAAGTCTCTCGCCGCGGAATTCGGCGCCGTATTTGCGCGATTCGCCGACCGGGTCGCCGTTGTCGACCGCGGCAGGAGTTATACCTACGCGGAGGTCGATCGCGTCTCGGAGCGGCTGGCCTCGAACATGCTCGACGCCGGGCTCAAGCCTCTGGACCGCGTGGTGGTGCAGCTTCCCAACGTCATCGAGTTCGTCTATCTGTATCTGGCGCTGCAGAAGATCGGCTGCATCCCGATCGCGGCGCTGGCGACGCACCGGTATCTCGAGGTAAGCCAGTTCGCGAAGCTCTCCGGAGCGGCTGCCTGTGTCACCCCGGACCGGCACGGCGATTTCGATTTCACCGAGATGGTGCGGCGCGTGCGCAAGGAAGTTCCTTCGGTGAAGCTGGGCATCGTGCTGGGCGAGACGTCCGGAGATTTTCTTTCGCTCGCGGATTTGATATCGAAGCCCGCGAAGCGACCAACAGAGGACCTGGGCGACACCAGGATCGATCCGGCCGATCCGGCGATATTCCAGCTTTCCGGCGGCACCACCGGGGTGCCCAAGCTCATTCCGCGCACCCATAACGACTACGCCTACAATTCCAGAATCGCCGCCGAGGTATGCGGCGTCACCGGCGAGTCGATACTGCTTCTCGCTTTGCCCATCGCGCACAACCTGCCGCTCGCCTGCCCGGGGTTGCAGGGCTATTTTTTCAATGGCGGCAAGGTGGTGCTTTCCGCCGGCACGCGGCCGGGTGATCTTTTCCGCCTGATCGAGGAACACGGCGTTACCCATTTGAAAGTGGTGCCGGCGCTGCTCATTCGCCTCATCAACGATCCGGACATCGCGAAATACGACCTGTCGTCGCTGCGCGTGATACAAAGCGGTGGCCAGCGCATGCAGCCCGAAGTTCGCATACGCACCAAGCGGCTCATTCCAAGTGCGACCGTGCAGGAGAATTTCGGCATGTCCGAGGGCATGTTGTTCTTCGTCAACCTCGACGATCCTGAGGATGTGCGTCTCGAAACCTGTGGACGTCCCTTGAGCCCGGACGACGAAGTGAGACTGGTCGACGATGAGGGAAAAGAGGTGCCGCCGGGCGAAGTGGGCGAGCTCACCTGCCGCGGGCCGTATACGCTGCGCGGCTATTTCGGCGTTCCGGAATACAACGCCAGGCAGTTCACGCCCGACGGCTTCTACCGCTCGGGCGACCTGATGCGGCTGCATCCGTCCGGGAACTATGTGGTCGAGGGGCGCAAGAAAGACCTGATCAATCGCGGCGGCGAGAAAATCAGCGCCGAGGAGATCGAGAATCTGATCCTGTCGCATCCGGCGGTGCAGAATATCGCCTGCGTGGCCATGCCCGATCCGGACCTGGGAGAGAAGACCTGCGCCTGCGTGATCCTGCGCCCGGGACGTTCGCTCGCGTTGGAGGAGCTGACGCGGTTCCTGTCGGAAAAGGAGATCGCCAAATTCAAGCTGCCCGAGCGTCTTGAGATCCTGCCAGAATTCCCCTTGTCCGCTTTCGGCAAGGTATCGAAGAAGGCGCTGGTCGAAATGGTGACGAAGAAACTGGTTGAGGAGCGCGTACGCGCCTAGCGGGTCATGCGGATCATCGATCTTCACTGCTATCCGGGAACCCGGGAATGGATCCAATGCCAGGGTCCCTACGTCGAAGCGCTGGCGAAATACTGGAGCCGCGGCTGGACGGCGAAGACCGAGGAGGAGGTGTTGAAGGACTTCACCGACGCCGGTGTCGAGGCGCTGCTGGTGGCGCTCGATCTGGAAACGACGATCAAGACGCCGCCCGTCACCAACGAATACGTGCACGCCATGTGGAAGCGCCATCCGAAGCGCATCATCCAGGCCTGGGGCGCGCTGGAACCGGCGAAAGGCGAAGTGGCGATCGCGCAGGCAAAAAAAGCGGTGCGCGAGCTCGGCTTGGTCGGGTTTCACTTCCATCCGATCATGCAGCACTTCGCGGTCAACGATCGCCGCCACTATCCGCTGTTCGAGGTGATCGACGAGCTGAAAGCCGCGGTGATGATCGACGTCGGAACCACCGGCATGGGCGCCGGACTTCCCGGCGGCATGGGCGCGAGGATCCGGCACGCGCACCCTTCGGCGATCGACGACCTGGCGGCCGATTTTCCGAACCTCAGGATCGTCATGGCCCATCCCGGCTGGCCCTGGGTCGACGAGACCACGGCGGTCGCGCTGCACAAGGGCAACGTCTACTGGGAAATGTCGGGCTGGGCGCCGAAATATTTTCCTGCCTCGCTCAAGGTCGACATGCGCGCGCGCCTTCAGGACAAGATCATGTTCGGCAGCGATTACCCCAGCCTGCCTTACGCTCGCATTCTCAAGGAATGGCAGGAGCTCGGCTACCCGGACACCGTGATGGAGAAGATCTTCCACGTGAACGCCGAGCGCATTCTCGGATTGTAGGAAACCGGCATATGCCCTCTGCTGAGATACAACGCGCAGCGCTGGTGACCGGAGCGGCGAGCGGCATCGGCCGCGCGGCGGCCTTGGCCCTCGCCCGCGCCGGCTACGACGTGGCAGTCAACTACAGCCGCAGCGACGCCGCGGCGAAAAGCGTCGCCGAAGAGATCGAGAAGGCCGGCGCGCACTCGATGCTGTGCAAGTGCGACGTCGCCGACGAAGGTCGCGTGCGCGCGATGCTGAAGGCGATCGGGGAGAAATTCGGCCGGCTAGATGTACTCATCAACAACGCCGGCACGACCGCGCCCTGGAAACCGAAAGACCTGGAAAGCCTCTCGCTCGAGGACTGGGACCGCGTGTTCGCGGTCAACGTGCGCGGATTGTTCCAGGTGACGCGCGCCGCCGTGCCGCTGCTGCGTGCGGCGAAAGGCTGCGTCGTCAACACCGCCAGCATCGTCGGGCTGCGGCCCGGGCCGCAGCCGCTGCCCTATGCCGCCAGCAAGGCCGCCGTGGTCAATCTGACCAAGACGCTCGCCTACAACCTAGGTCCCGAGATCCGGGTGAACGCGGTGGCTCCGGGCTGGATGGAAGGCGACTGGATGCAGCGGATGCTGCAGGACAAGTACGAGGATCTCATGGCCAAGCGCGCGAAGGCGACGCCGCTCAAGCGCTGCGTCACCGCCAAGGACGTGGCCGAGACCATCATGTCGCTCGTACAGTCGAACCGCTTCGTCACAGGCGAGGTGATCGTGATCGACGGGGGGTTCTCCAGCTCGACCTGATCCGGCGGGCTCGATTGCCTCGCGGGGCCAGCTATAATAGGCGCCGAGCCTTGGAACCTTGAGCGTAAGGAGGAAACGGGAAAAATGAACAAGCCCGCGACGCAAATGAAACCGCCAGGCAATGCACTCACCGCCGAGGAACTCAAGCTGGCGCAGTTGATGGTGTCGGCGCTCAATCTCGAGATCCAGGCAACGGAAATCGATCCGACCGCTCCTCTCTACGGAGACGGCTTGGGCCTGGACTCGATCGATATTCTCGAGGTTGCCCTGGCGATCTCCAAGACTTACGGGGTGAAGTTGCGCTCCGACGACGAGCACAATCGCAAGATCTTCAATTCGCTGCGCAGCTTGAACGAGCACCTCCAGCAAAACCGGGCCAAATAGACCGCGAGCTTCCGGTCAGACTGGCTTCATGGCTGCCATTCCACTGATCAGAAATTATCATCCCGGCGCGACCTTTGCGTTTCGGGACGGGCGGCCCGTTAGTGTCGAGGCGTTTCTCTCCGACGTGCGACGCCTCGCCGGCCTGATTCCGGATCGGCAATTCGTCGTGAATCTGTGCTCGGACCGGTATCGATTCGCAGTCGGATTTTCCGCGGCGCTCGCGCGCCGTCAAACCAGCCTCTTGCCGCAGAACCTCACTCCGGAATTTCTCAACCGGCTGAACCTCGATTTTCCCGGCGTGTATTGCCTGAGCGACGGGACGATGCCGACGGCAAATCTCGAGACCTGTCCCTACCCGGAGTCGACCGGCGAGTCTGCGTCGGCCGCTTCGGTTCCGCACATCTACGAAGGGCAATTGGCGTCCATCGGTTTCACTTCGGGTTCGACCGGACAGCCCACTCCGCACCCGAAATCATGGGGCGCGCTCGCGGCGAGCGGTAAGGCCGGGTGCGAGCGCTTCGGTCTCGGTGCCTTCGGGAACATGAGCGTCCTCGGCACGGTGCCCCAGCAGCACATGTACGGACTCGAGTCGACCATCCTGATGGTGATGCAAGGGGGACTCGCGATGCACTCGGGGCGTCCTTTCTTTGCCGCGGATATCTGTGCCGAGCTGCAGGCTCTCCCTCGACCCCGCGGTCTGGTCACCACTCCGGTCCATCTACGTTTGCTGCTCGCCGAGGCGGGCGATCTGCCCGGCGTCGACTTTCTCCTGTGCGCGACCTCGCCGCTTTCGCCGCAGCTGGCCACGGAGGCGGAGGCGCGCTTCGGCGCTCCGCTTTACGAAATCTACGGCTGCACCGAGGCCGGGCAGGTCGCGACCCGGCGTCCGGCGCATTCGCAGCGGTGGCAACCCCTTCCCGGTGTCAC
>DATDGA010000303.1:0-1982 GCA_036522335.1 Burkholderiales bacterium | reverse complement strand
ATCACGATCTGGGCGGCGAAGAGCGCGGCGAAGCTCGACGAGAGGGCGAACATCGTTCCCGCTGCCGCCGTGGCCGCAAAGGCCCCGAGGGAAATGGCCATCCCTCCGACGCGGTCCGTCCAGGCGCCGCCGAGCAGGTTGAACACCATCTGCACCACGATCGGAAGCGCGATCAGACTGCCGATCGCGATTCCGGAGAAGCCCAGTTCGCGCGCGTAGAGCGGGATCAGCAAGTGCGTCATGCCGAGCGCGAAATTCCAGGTAAAAGCGCTGGAGAAGAAGGGCGCGAAGACGCGGGTTACGGAAGCATCCATCGGCGGGCCGCCGCGATTATGAGGGCCCGCGGCCGGCGCCGCAAACGTATTTGCGCTGCCGCGCAATGTAAGGAACAATGCCAGCGGCGCGACTGAGAGCGGATGAAAGCCAAATCCATACGGATCAAACACGTGCTTGCCGCGAGCTGCTTCGCCCTCGCCGGCGCAGCGTCCGCCGCCGATCCGGTGTGCTCCACCTACACCGGGCCGCACACGACCGCCCTGGTCGAGCTCTACACCTCGGAGGGTTGCGATACCTGTCCCCCGGCGGACCAGTGGCTGTCCTCGCTCTTCGCTCAAGGGTTCAGGCCGGACCAGGTGGTGCCGCTCGCGCTGCACGTGGATTACTGGGATTACGTCGGCTGGAAGGATCCGTTCGGCAAGGCAGAGTTTTCCATCCGGCAGCGCAAGCTCGCCCAGTTGAAGCGCCCGGTGATCGTCTACACCCCGCAGATCGTGCTGCAGGGGCAGGATTTCCGCCGCTGGGCCAGCGATCAGTTCGCCGAAGAAGTCGCGCGCATCAATTCGCACCCGGCCCGCGCGAGGATCGCGCTCACCATCCGCGCCGTGGAGCCGCAAGCGATCCGGGCCGAGCTGGTCGCACAGCTCTTCGATCCGTCCGAGCAGAAGAACGCGGCCGTGTATCTGGCCACCTATGAGAACAGACTCTCGAGCGAGGTGAAGGCCGGCGAGAACCGCGGCAAGCGGCTCGAGCACGATTTCGTCGTGCGCGAATGGGTCGGTCCGATCGGATTCGACCCGGGGCTGAAACTGGAGGAGAAGCGCTCGCTGCCGCTCCTGCCCGGAGCCGATCCGAAGCGTCTGGGCGTGGCCGCATTCGTGCAGAACCGGTCCACGAGCGACGTGCTCCAGGCGTTGATGCTGCCCGTCTGTCAGCTTTAGCTCCCTTTTGCACGGCGCCGGGGGCCGTGGTGGCTGGAGCGGCCCTAGAGTAGGATAGTCGCCGAGAACAACAATCTCCGCAGGACTCATGGACATTTCCCTCGCCTGGCTGATCGCGGGCTTCATCCTCATCATCGTCGAACTGGTGACGGGCACGTTCTATCTGCTCGTGCTCGGGGTCGCGGCTCTGGTGGGGTCGGCGGTGGGTTACGCCGGCGGCGCGTTCGTGTGGCAGGCGATCGGCGCGGCGATCGTCGCGGTGGCCGGTCTCATCTGGGCACATCGGTACAGGCAGACGATGAGCCCGAAGCGCATGCAGGGGCTGGATTTCGGCCAGCCGGCCGCCTTCGACTCCTGGGTCAACAAGAGCGCCGGCCAGGCGCGCGTGAAATACCGCGATACGCTCTGGGACGCGCAGGTCGCGGGCGACGCCTCCGGCGATCCCGGCGAAATTCTCTATATCACTTCAGTCGATGGCAGCACCCTCAAAGTTTCCAAGACACGGCCCGCCTGATCTCGCGCAGGCCGCGGACGAAATCTCACGCAACTTGGGAGGCAGCATGCTTTTCAAAATAATCGGCGTCATCATCGCCACGGTCCTCATCTACGGCTACGAGCCGATCCGCCCGCTTTGGATCCCTTTCGCCATCATCGCGCTGGGGGTGGTGTTCGTGATCGAGGGCGTGCGCGTGATGCCGAACACTTGCTCGGCGGTGGGCTGCGGAATGGCGGGAATTTGCCGCGGTGCGAACGCCACGGCGGACC
>DATDGA010000302.1:0-4074 GCA_036522335.1 Burkholderiales bacterium | reverse complement strand
GGCCTCGCTGCACGTCGCGCAAAACCGGCTGCGCGGCTTCTACGGCGCGGCCAAGGCGGCGCGGACGGCCGGCGAACCGGTCAAGGCGCGCGCGTATTTCGAGAAGCTCGCCGCGCTCGGCAAAAACGCCGACCCCGAGCGCGCGGAACTGCGCGAGGCGAAAGCCTTCCTGCTTGCGCAGCGCTGAGCGCCCGCCGTGCGCAGAGTCGCGGCCTGCGCATGCGTGGCGTTCGTTTTCGGAAGCCTCTTCGTCGCAGTCCTGAGATCGGAGGCCGATCCGGGCGAAGAGGACCCGAGGACTACGGCCGCCGGATCGGACTACGCCGTGGGAAAGAACGCGGTCGAGGCCAAGGACTGGAAGCGCGCCATCGATCACCTGAACAAGGCGCTGTTGCAGGACGATCGCAACCCGGACATCGAGAATCTCCTGGGATACGCGTACCGCAATGCCGGGCACCTCGATTTTTCGTTCAAGCACTACCAGCGCGCGCTCGATCTCAACCCGCGCCATCGCGGCGCGCGCGAATACCTGGGCGAGGCTTACCTCATGGCGAACGACGTACAGAAGGCGCAGGAGCAGCTCGCCGCCCTGCGGCAGATTTGCCTCATCCCCTGCGAAGAATACGAGGACCTCGAAAAAGCAATTACTGCATATCGCAAACGCGCGGCCAGGTCGCGCTAGATAGATTTCTCGCCCGCACGACGCGCCGTCTACGCCGGTCCCACGAAGCCGATATACACGCCGCACGCGTGCTCCGGCATGACGAGCATCGCCTGCTCGCCGGTGTTGCGGATTCCACGCGCCGGCGGCGGGACGCCGTGGTCGGCCATCCACTTCGCGGCGGCGTCCATGCTGCGGGTGCGATACAGAATCTGGAACGGTCCCGGGCCGCGGCGCGCAAGCGCATCGGCGGCGACGCCCGGAGCGGCGGGTTGCGCGAGGCCGAGAGCGGTCGGTCCGAACTGGAAGATCGCCATGTCGGCGTTGATGACGGTGCCGCGCTCCATCTTCGGCGCCGGCACGCCGAGCGTGCGAGCGTACATGGCGGCGGCGGAGACGACGTCCCTGACCGCGATGTAGACACGCTCGATGCGCAGCACGCCGTTGGGATGGCGGCTCGGCTTCAAAGGCTTCCCCGGCGCGACGAGCTTGACGTGGTCGGCGGTACCGCGCGCGCGCACTGCGGCCGATTCCGCGGCGAGGTCGTCGCTCGCGAGGGCGATCGACTGCAAACCCTCGTTCCCGCGCACGAGCTCGAGATGATCGCCGTCGTTCCGGGCGACGCCGTACTCGTCGACCTCGAACCCGATGCGACGGTACGCGGCTATGCCGGCGCCGAGGTCCGCGACGCCGATGGTGACGTGATCGATGCGCTTGAGAATGGCTGCTCCCTTGGAATCGGCGCAGAGGATAGCATTTCAGGGCGATTTCTCCCGCAAGTCAGGAATAAGAAGGGGCGTGTTTATAATCAAGACCCGTGAGCAAGACAAGCATAAAGAACATCGTCGCCGCCGCCATCCTGGCTGTCGTGGGCCTTTGCCTCGCGGCCATCTACTACTCCGGCGAGCGGCTCGCGAGGGGATGGACGGAGACACAGATGGCAAGAAGGCCAAGACGCAATCACGGGGCGGAGTTCAAGGCGAACGTAGCGTTGGCAGCGATTCGGGGCGAGAAGACGCTCGCTGCGCTCGCCGAGCAGTTTCGACGTGCCTCCCAACCAGATCACCGAGTGGAAGCGACAGTTGCTTGAGCGCGCTGGCGAAGTCTTTGACGGGCCGCGAGCCAAGGACGAGCCACCGGTGGATGTGAAGGCGATGCAGGCGAAGATTGGGCAGCTCGCGTTGGAGAATGATTTTTTGGAAGGCGCGCTCCGGCAGGAGGGCAAGGAATGGTTTCAACTATCTTTGTCGGGTAAACCCAAGGAGCGTGTCAGGTAAACCCGACACTTTACAAGCGCCTGATTTTTCTGGCTTCAACTTTATTGACTGGCGAGGATTCCTTGCGGTAGCCTTTCGCGAAGAAGTGGATCCAAAGCAAGGACCACCGCCTGTCGTTGCAGCAACTCGTGCTCGTGGCGGGGAATAAAAGAATAGAACGGGAAGGGGAGGGCTCGTTTGGACGTGCAATTCTCATCACGTCGTCGCGCGCGCGTCGTGCTTGGGCTGGCGGTTCTCGCCGGTCTGCTGTGTTCGGCGCCGGCGCTGGGTCTCTCTCCGGAAATTTCGCGCGGCCTGACGTGGCTGCAAGGCCAGGTTCAGGCGGACGGCACGCTGGCCAACGAAGCTTCCTCCGTCGCCACCGCGCTCCAGGATCGATCCGAAACGGCGCAGGCGCTCGCCGCGCTCGCCATCCTTCCCTCCAATCTTGCCGACGCGATCGCGTCCGAGCCCGACAGCAGCACTGAGTACCTCGCCCGCCAGGTGGTCGCGCTGATCGCCGCAGGCCGCGGCGCCTCGGCGCAGATCAACCTGATCCTCACGCGTCGAAACGGCGATCGCGGGTTCGGCGGCGGGCCGGGTTTCGAAAGCAATCCTCTCGATACGGCCTGGGCGGTGCTCGCGCTGGCGCGTGCAGGGCAGGGCGCGGGCACGCCCGCGAACGATGCCCGCGCCTACCTCATGGCGAGCCTCCAGTCCGACGGAGGCGTGGCCGCGGCGAACGACGCTTTGCGCATCGAGTACAGCGCGGCTGCGCTGTATGCATTACAGACGACGGGCGACGGATCGACCGCCACCACGATACGAGCGCTGTCCGCGTGGCTGCTGCAGCGGCAGGGCGTCGACGGAAGCTGGCAGGGCGACACGTATCTGACGGCGCTGTCCGTGATCGCGGTCGTGCCGACGATGAGCGATCAAAGCGTGCGCGCGGCTGCGTCGGGCTTTCTGCTCGCGAGGCAGGGCGCGGCCGGAAGCTGGAGTGACGATCCCTTCCTCACTGCCGTTGCCTTGCGCGCGCTGAGTATCGGCTCGGCCTCCCCCGCGGCGGCTTCCCTGACCGGGAAGGTCATCGACCAGAGCACGAACTCGCCGCTCGCGGGGGTCAATATTTCCGTGAACGGCGCCGTGTCCGCGCTCGCCACGACGAATGGCGACGGCCGCTTCACGCTGGCGAACCTGGCGGCCGGCGCGTACTCCGCCCAGCTCGCGCGCGCGGGCTACGGCGGGGCTACGGTTTCGTACACGATCTTCGCCGGCCAGACCCTCGACGCCGGGACCATCGCTCTTGCGCAGATCGCCGCGACCGGGATCGTGCGCGGGCGCGTGAGCGCGGCGACGGGAGGCGCAGTGCTTGCCGGCGTGTCGATATCCATCGCCGGCAGCGCGACATTCAACGCCTCGACCGACGCGGCGGGCACCTTCGAGATCGTCGGGGTTACTCCCGGCGCCATCACGATCGCCGCGAACATCGCGGGTTACCAGAGCGCAGCGGGCAACGCGGTGATTGCCGGCGGCCAGACGCTGGTCTTCTCTCCGGCCCTCTATACGACGAGCGAAAGCAGCCCGACGACCGGCCATTTCGTCGGAAGAACCGTCGTCTCCGGAAGCAACGTCCCGCTCGCCGGGGTGAGCATCGTGCTGAACGGCGTGGCCGCGGGCGCGAGCGGCGGCGACGGCCGGTTCGACCTCACCCTGAACCCGCAGAGCTATACCGCGGTATACAACCTCGCCGGCTACGACGCCGTGATGCAGGGCTTCCTGCTCTCGGCCGGGACGGTCGTCGACGCCGGGACCGTCGCTCTTCCCGCACGACGCACGACGACGAACATCACCGGCGTCGTGAACGATTCGAACGGTTCTGCGCTCGGCGGAGCCATCCTGCAGGTCCTGGGCGGAGCCTCGGTTACGGCCGGCACGGATGGCACGTATGCGTTCACCGGCTTGACCGGCAGCAGCTTCGACCTGCGCGCTTCCGCAACCGGATACCAATCGCAGCTCATCACCCTGCAGGTGACGCGGCCGAGCGACGTCGTCCAGAATTTCGCGCTGTTCGCCGGCAGCGGGTCGTTCGCCATCGGCGACCCGAGCGTCAGCCCGGCGAGCGCCGGGGCGAATGCAGACGTCACCGTCAACACC
>DATDGA010000301.1:0-3528 GCA_036522335.1 Burkholderiales bacterium | reverse complement strand
GACGCCGACCATCGCGTGCGCTTTGACGTACTCGCTCATAGAGTGGACCCGACCGTACTTCGCATCGAACCACCGCCGGTGAACCGATGACGAGAAGCCCGTCGCGTCCACGGCGAAGTCCGTCTCAATGCCGCGCACGGGCCGTGCGCTTTCCTCGACCAGCGCGCGAAGGATCGGGGTCAGTTCCGCGTTTTCGAGCGCGTTGAAAACGCTGTTATAGCACGGCGCTTTGTCGATGTAGCCGCGCGCCGCGTACTCGCGCAGGTCGGTCATGCTGCGGCGCCTTGAAGCTCCGCCGTAGACTTTCATAACGCAGCAGAAAACGGCGTCCGCGAGCGGGACGCGCGGGCGGCCGGAGGTCTGAGCCGGGGTTTCGATCGCCGAGCATAGATCCCGTAGCAGCTCGGCCACGAATGCCTTTTCGTTCACCTGCGCCGCGTTGTAGGCGGACCATTCTTGCCGATAGGTCGGCCTTGCATCCCCGGGCGGCTCCGTCGTATTGTGAGAGGCGGACACGTCGCTAATCCCTTCGTGTTCACGCCGCCTCGGTGGTCACACACCGAGGCGGCTCTGGAAGACCCGGGACGGATGTGCGCCGTCGCGTGGGGAGGTGCAGACTCCCTGCCTTGCTTTCTTGGCTACCGGGTCACGGGCTTCGACGGACGCTCTTTGCGGGGCGTCCGTTCAGTTAGCCCGAGGCTATGGTCTCATGTTAGCCCTCCGTAGTCAAGCCCCTAGCCCGAGATTCTAGCCTTGTTTCGCCCGAGGCTATGTGGTATGATCTCCGCCGGGAGGACTTGAGAGATGGCAAAGGACCGCTCACCACGTTACCCTACGGCGGGCCTAGGAACCGCCGTGGAGGCGATACAAAAAATCTATGCCGCTGAAGGACGCTCCAGTGCCGATGCGCGGGCGATCGTAGGCGCCCTAGGCTACAGCGGAATGAGCGGCAACGCGCGGTCGAAGCTCGCGGTGCTAAAGCAATTCGGGCTGCTCGAAGACGTTGCCGACAACAAAATGCGCCTATCCAGCCGCGCCATTCAGCTCGCGAATTTACGGCCGTCGGACACCGAGTATGCTTCTGCCATCCGAGCCGCGGCGCTCGCCCCAGCGCTGTTTCGTGAGTTTCAGGAAAAGAGCCCGGAAGCGTCCGACCGAAACCTGGAAATCCAGCTCACGACATCCCGCGGATTCTCGCCCGACGGCGCTCGGAAAGCCATCAAAGCGTACCGGGATACCTTGCGGTTTGCCAAGGTCGGGTTCGCGGGCTATAATGGGTCGGGAGGCGAGGCTAATGACAATGACGACGATTACGTCGAGCCGCCGGACTACGCGGTGCTGCGCGCACAACAGATGCCGCCCCCGGAGGATCGCTCTGGGTCGGCGGAGCGGCGCGACAGCCGAAATCGCGACGCCGTGACCTACTCGTGGCCCCTTGAGGACGCCGATAAGGTCGACGTGACGTTCGCCGGGAACCCTGGCAAGAAGCCTACGCGCCGCGACCTAGACGCACTGATCGACTACCTTGAACTCATCCGCAAGCGGACACCCGAAGCGAGGCAGGCAGACGAAGAGAGCGGTTCGTAGCCGCTCTCTTCGTCTTTTGGTCCGGCGACGCCGGGTGTGGCTTCGCGAGCACGCGCCTCCCTCTGACTGGAGCCCACTTGCCGCTTTGCGCATTCGCCGCCGGGTGCTCCGAGAGAGCGCTAGTCGGCCGACGCCTCAGGGACTTCTCTAAGCGCAAACCATCCATGCATTGCTTCAGCGGCACCCTGGATTCCCATAATCGCCTTGTCCGCGTCCCCAATCGCGGTCCCCTCGATTAGGCCCTCATGCTTCATCCCGCGTACGGACTTCGCGAACGCGACTATCGTGGCGAGCCGGTCCTGCAAGAGAACAATCTGCTTGTCGTTCAGCGTCATAGACGTTCGGTTTTCCCCGTTTTTGGGCAACCGCCGCCCTTCTTGGGCAGACCCCCGAATCTTGGGCAAAGCCGGAAAAGGCGGTCGGGGCCGGCCGGGGGCCTGCCTTCGGCGGGTACACGGGCTCCAGTGAGCACTCTTGCCCGCGTCATGGTCGAGCGCGTCGTGCGCTGTCCGTTCTCGGTGGCCCATGACTACGCCGAGGACTTCTTCGCGGGCGCCTCGCGCGGGGTGGAGCTCCACGTCCCGATCCGGGACCTCGGCCGCCTCCGCCGGCCGGTGCGGCTGATCGCCGAGCGGCGGCCCGACGACGACGAGCCCGGCCGCTTGCACGACCAGCTGGACATCGATTGGAGCGCCGGGACGCACTTCTTCCCCGACTTCCGCGGCACGCTGCGGTTGCGGATCGAGTCGGTCGCGACCACGCGGCTGTCGCTCGAGGGCTGCTACGAGCCGCCCTTCGGGCCGCTCGGGGTGGTCTTCGACCTGATGCTCGGCCGGCGGATCGCCCGCGCGACGATGAGCGACCTGCTCCAGCGGGTCGGCGACGCGATGGAGACGCGCGAGGCCAAGTTCCTCGCCGGCGGGTCGTCGGGACCGTCCGGGATCACCGCGTAGCGCTCGCGAAGCCCCGCCGCCGTGGAACGGACCGTGGCGCTGCGCGATCAGCTCAAGGCGGGGCTCGTCGCGGGCGTCGCCGCGGGCGTCCTGCTCGACCTCTTCCTCTTTGGGATGCAGCTCGCGGCGGGGACGCCGGTCGACAAGCTCGCCGGGAACTTCGTTTTCATCGCCGCCGTGCTGCTCGGGCCGGGCGCGTATGCGAGCCCCGTGGCGGTGCCGCTCGGGATCGTGCTGCACTTCGCCGTCGCGATCGGGTGGGCGCTGGGTTATGTCTACCTCGTGCGGTCGCAGCCGCAGTTGCTCTCGCGCCCGTGGATCTCCGGCGCGGCGTACGGCCTCGTCGTGTACGTGTTCATGGAAATCATCCTGATCACGGCGGGGCTTTATCACCGCGTCGCGCCGGGGCTGTTCGCGACGCAGCTCGTCGCGCACATCGTGTTCTACGGGATCCCCGTCGCCGTGATCGCCGCGCGAATGCTGCGCCCGATCGTGGCGCACCCTTCGACAAGCTCAGGGTGACATTAGGGCGCGCTCAGGGTGACATTCGGCAAGAGTTCGCGGTGACGAAACCGTGATTGCGGAGATCGCGGTCGATCTCGATGCGATCGTTCGTAATGCGGCCGCGCTTGCGCAGCTCGTTGCGCCTGCGCGGCTGACGGCCGTCGTCAAGGCGAATGCGTATGGTCATGGGCTCGTGCCGGTTGCGCGGGCGCTTGCGCCGCACGCCGCGCGGTTGTGCGTGTACGCGCTCGAAGAAGCCGTCGCGCTGCGCGATGCCGGCATCGAGGCGCCGGTTCATGTGCTCGGGCCCGTGCCCGCGGATGAGCTCGACGTCGCGCATGCGGCGGACGTGCAACTCACGCTTTGGGACCGCGAGCTGTACGCGCGCCAAGTCGCTAGCGTCGCGCGGCGGCGGCGGCGCAGCTTTGCCGTGCACGCGAAGATCGACACCGGCGTGGTGCGGCTCGGGCTGTCCGTCGATGAT
>DATDGA010000300.1:0-1892 GCA_036522335.1 Burkholderiales bacterium | reverse complement strand
ATGCGCGCTCCCTCGGAATCCAGACGGAATCTTCGCAGCGCTTCGAGCGGGGCGTAGACCCGGAGCTTCAAGTGCGCGCGCTCGAGCGCGCGACGGAGTTGCTGGTGGCGGTAGCCGGCGGGGACCCGGGGCCGATCGCCGAAACGAAGAGCGGACGCCGAGCGCCGCTGATCGTTCCGCTTCGCCGTGCGCGTCTTGAGCGTCTAGTGGGTTGCGCGGTGCCCACAAAGAAGGTCGAGCAGGTACTTAAGGGACTCGGCATGAAGGTTCGAAAGACAGCGGACGGCTGGCGCGTCGTGCCGCCTTCGTATCGCTTCGACATTCGCATCGAACCCGACCTAATCGAAGAAACCGTGCGCCTTTTCGGCTATTCGAACATTCCGGCACGAATGCCAGCAATGCAGCTAGTGGCGCCGGAGGTTCCGGAGTCGCGGCTGCAACCGAAGCGCTTGCGCACGCTGTTAATCGATCGAGACTACCAAGAGGTCATCACTTACAGTTTCGTCGATCCCGATCTCCAGAAGCTCATCGACCCTTCCGGTATCCCGATGACACTCGCGAATCCCATCAGCGCCGATATGTCGGTGATGCGAACCACACTGTGGCCGAGCCTGCTGCAAACACTGCGTTACAATCGTAATCGACAGTTGGAGCGCGTCCGTTTGTTCGAAACTGGCCGGCGATACCTGGCAGGGATCGAGGAGCCGAAAGAAGAGGCAGTTATCGCCGGCGTGGCGAGCGGTACCGCCAGCGCAGAGCAGTGGGGCGTAGCGGAGCGAGAAGTCGACTTTTATGACGTGAAAGGCGACATCGAGGCGCTATTGGCGCTGGGCGGTCGTTCGGAAGAATTTCGCTTTTTGGCGGCCAGTCATCCAGCCCTGCATCCTGGCCAGAGTGCTGCTATACATTTCGGTGAGGAACAGATCGGGTGGGTGGGCGTGCTGCATCCGGGTCTTCAAGCGCGGCTCGAATTGGGACCGGCCGTGTTGTTTGAGCTTAAGCTCAGCGCGCTCGGGCAGCGGAGGCTACCCGCGTTCGCCGAGGTCTCGCGATTTCCGGCCATCCGCCGCGATCTCGCGATCGTCGTCTCTGAGGAGACATCGGCGCAACAAGTCGTCGAGTCGATAAGAACAGTGGCCGGAAATTTGCTTATGGATCTTGAATTGTTCGACGTATATCGCGGCGAAGGTATTGATTCCGGAAGAAAAAGTTTTGCTTTGGGCTTGACCTTCCAACATTCTTCGCGCACCCTTAGAGAAGCGGAGGTAGACGCACTGATGACGCAGATAATCTCCACTTTAGCGGGCGAGGTGGGGGCGCAACTGCGCCACTGAGGCGATCGGGCGTAGAGAACAACCACGGGATGAGTGACTCAATATGGCGCTAACCAAAGCGGATCTAGCCGAGAGTCTTTTTAACGAGCTGGGGCTGAACAAACGCGAGGCGAAGGAGTTCGTAGAGCTCTTCTTCGAGAAAATCCGGGCGGCTCTGGTCAACGGGGAGCAGGTGAAATTGTCCGGATTCGGCAACTTCGGGCTGCGGCACAAGAATCCTCGCCCCGGGCGCAATCCGAAGACCGGGGAGGAGATTCCGATCACCGCGCGCCGGGTAGTCACCTTCAGGGCCAGCCACAAGCTTAAGGAGCGGGTCGAGCGCAACGCCCGGCTAAACGCGGATAGGATTGCATCGGCCGACAATACCAACAAGCAGGCTGAAGTGAATGCTTGACCCAGCGGATAATCTCGAGCCAATCCGCTCAACGCGAAGGCAACATCGACGGGCGCGGACAAGGACGGGGTGGACAACGAGCTCGAGGCGGACCAGATCGATCCAACGAGCGTGGCGGCCTGCACCGACACGGCCGGACGCGGGGCGTGGCTCGCGAGCCTACC
>DATDGA010000299.1:0-5350 GCA_036522335.1 Burkholderiales bacterium | reverse complement strand
CGCGACTTTCACCGCGGTCGGATAGACGTCGTTCGTGCTCTGGCTCATGTTGACGTGTTCCACCGGGTGCACGACGCGGTACTCGCCGCGCGCATGTCCCATCAGCTCCAGAGCGCGGTTGGCGATGACTTCGTTCGCATTCATGTTGGTCGAAGTGCCGGCGCCGCCCTGGATCACGTCCACGACGAACTCTGCGTGCAGCGCCCCGGCGCGGATCTCCTCGCAGGCTTTGACGATGGCCTGCGTCTTGTCGTCGGACAGCAGGCCAAGAGTGTTGTTGGCGAGCGCCGCCGCCTGCTTCACGCAGGCGAGCGCGCGCACGAGATCGGGATAGATCGAGATCGCGGTGCCGGAAATGGGGAAGTTCTCCAATGCCCGCAGCGTGTGCACGCCGTAGTAGGCGCCTGCGGGCACCGGCAAGTCGCCCAGAAGATCGTGCTCGATGCGGGTCGGCACCTGGCTCATGTCGTGCTCCCTTTTTCGGACAGGGGGATGAAATTCTAGTCCCCTGGCGACCTTCTGCCGGTCCGCGGCCGCCGGTGGCGCTTGGACAAGACTTTATTTCAAACGTTTCAGACGTGCACCGCCCGTTTCAAACGCTTAGACAAGACCTCGGGGACTGCGTAAAATCGCGTTCCGGTTATCAACGATCCTGGGAGATGCATATGACTCGAACGATCCAATTCATTCTCGCAGCGCTCGCCTCCGCGGCGCTCGCCGCGCCCGCCGCAGCGCAGGAAGGCACCCTCAAGAAGGTCAGAGACAGCGGCTCGATCACCATCGGCCACCGCGACGCCTCGATCCCGTTCTCCTACTACGACGACAAGCAGCAACCGGTCGGCTACGCGGTCGAGTTGTGCCTCAAGATCGTGGACGCGGTGAAGAGCGAGCTGAAAATGCCGGGCTTGAAGGTGAACTACCAGCTCGTCACCTCCGCGAACCGCATCCCGCTGATGGCCAACGGTACGATCGACCTCGAGTGCGGTTCCACCACCAACAACCTCCCGCGCCAGGAACAGGTGTGGTTCACGATCACGCATTTCGTGACCGCCAACCGCTGGATCGCGAAGAAATCCTCGAATATCCGTTCGCTCGCCGACCTAAAGGGCAAAACCATCGTTTCGACTGCGGGCACGACCAACCTCAAGCAGATCACCGAGATCAACGGAGCGCAGAACCTCGGCATGAACATCATCTCGGCGAACGGCCACCCCGAGGCCTTCCAGATGGTCGAGACCGGCCGCGCGGTGGCGTTCGTGATGGACGACATCCTGCTCTACAGCCTCGCGGCGCAGTCGCGCTCGCCCGCGGACTACGCTATCTCCTCCGAGGCGCTGTCGGTCGAGCCCTACGGCATCATGCTGCGCAAGGATGACGTGGCGTTCAAGAAAGTGGTGAACGCGGCGATGACCAGCCTCTACACATCGGGCCAGATCAACCCGATCTACGAGAAGTGGTTCCTGAAGCCGGTACCGCCCAAGAGCATCAACCTGAACGTGCCGATGAGCGACCAGTTCAAGAAGGTGATCGCCAACCCGACGGACTCCGGCGACCCGGCCGCGTACAAGTAATCGGCAGCTCGTAGTTCCTGCGTCGGGAGGGACGTGAACTACAACTGGCACTGGCAGGTCCTGCTCGAGACCGAGCCGGGCGGGACCGGCAGCTACCTCCACTACCTGATCGTCGGCCTGGGCTGGACGCTCGCCACCGCACTCGCCGCCTGGGTGATCGCGCTCGCGATCGGCGCGCTGGTCGGCACGCTGCGCACCACGCCCTTGAAGTGGGTGGTGCGCGCGGGAAACCTGTACGTCGAGGTCTTTCGCAACGTGCCGCTGATCGTGCAGATGTTCCTGTGGTTCTTCGTCTTTCCGGAACTGCTGCCCAAGGGGCTGGGCGACTGGATCAAGCAGATGCCGCCGCCCTGGGGCTCGTACGTCCCGGCGGTGCTGTGCTTGGGCATCTTCACCTCGGTACGCGTCGCCGAACAGGTCCGCGCCGGCATCAATTCTCTGCCGCGCGGCCAGCGCATGGCCGGCGTCGCGATGGGGCTGACCGAGACGCAGACCTACCGCTACGTCATCCTGCCGCAGAGCTTCCGTATCATCCTGCCGCCACTCACTTCCGAGTTCATGAACGTGATCAAGAACTCGTCGGTCGCCCTGACGATCGGGCTGCTCGAACTCACCGGGCGCGCGCGGGCGATGCAGGAATTCAGCTTCAGGGTGTTCGAAGCGTTCACCGCGGCGACCGTGATCTACCTGCTGACCAACCTGGTGGTGGTCCTCGCGATGCGCGCGTTGGAGAAAAAGGTGCGCGTTCCCGGTCTGATCGCCGCCGGCGGCGCGCCGCAAGCGGGGCATTGATGGGTTTTGACTTCGATGTAATCCAGCGCTCCTGGGTCTACCTCTTCAGGGAGGGGATGAGCTTCACGCTCACGCTCACGGCGCTGGCGATGGCCGGCGGGATCGTCTTTGGCACCTTGCTCGCGATGATGCGGCTCTCCAGCATGAAGCCGGTGTCCATGCTCGCGGGAGCCTACGTCAACCTGATGCGCTCGATCCCGCTGGTGCTGGTGATCTTCTGGTTCTTCTTCCTCGTGCCGTACATCGGTGCGTGGGTGATCGGCGCCGCGGCACCGATCAAGGTCGGCGCGTTCTGGTCGGCCGCGATCACCTTCACCATGTTCGAGGCCGCCTATTACTGCGAGATCATGCGCGCCGGCATCCAGTCGATCCCGCGCGGGCAGGTCTGGTCGGGCTATGCGCTCGGCCTGGACTACTGGCAGACCATGGCGCGGATCGTCCTGCCCCAGGCGTTCCGCAACATGCTGCCGGTACTGCTCACGCAAACCATCATCCTGTTCCAGGACACCTCGCTGGTGTATGTGATCTCCGCCACGGATTTCCTGGGCGCAGCCGCCAAGATCGCCAACCGCGACTACCGCCTGGTCGAGATGTACACTTTCGTCGCCGTGGTGTATTTCGTCGTCTCTTACGGCCTGTCGGCCCTGGTGAAGCGGTTCCAGGAACGCATCGCAATCATCAAGTAGGGTCCCATGATCTCACTCAAGAACGTCAGCAAATGGTATGGCAGCCTTCAGGTGCTCACTAATTGCTCTACCGAAGTGAAAAAAGGCGAGGTGGTGGTCGTTTGCGGCCCATCGGGCAGCGGAAAATCGACCTTCATCAAATGCGTCAACGGCCTCGAGCCGTTTCAGCAGGGCGAGATCACGGTGGACGGCATTTCGGTCAACGACCCGAAAACGGACCTGCCCAAGCTGCGCGCGAGAATCGGCATGGTGTTCCAGAACTTCGAGCTCTTCCCGCATATGAGCGTGACCCGGAACCTGACGCTGGCGCAGATCAAGGTGCTCGGCCGCAGCGAGGACGAAGCGACCCGGAAAGGCCTGAAGCTGCTCGAGCGCGTGGGGCTCTCCGCCCACAAGGACAAATATCCCGGCCAGCTCTCCGGGGGCCAGCAGCAGCGCGTTGCGATCGCGCGCGCGCTCGCCATGGATCCAATCGCGATGCTGTTCGACGAGCCCACTTCGGCGCTCGACCCGGAGATGATCAACGAGGTACTCGACGTGATGGTGGGGCTTGCCGGCGAAGGCATGACCATGATGGTGGTCACGCACGAGATGGGTTTTGCCCGAAAGGTCGCCCACCGCGTCATCTTCATGGACCGCGGCGAAATCGTCGAGGACGCTGCAAAGGAGGATTTTTTCGGCAAGCCGCGCTCAGAGCGCGCTCAACAGTTCCTTTCGAAAATCCTGCATCACTGACCCGACCTTGCGCGAATTCCGCGAAGTGCCGCGGCCTCAGCCCTTGAGAGATCGCGCGCGAATGGCATCGAGGGTAGTGGAAGTGGTGATGGCCTGCGGGTCGATGCGAACCTCGATGAGTGCGGGCTTGCCCGACGCCGCGGCACGCTCGAAAGCCGGCGCGAATTGCGCAGTCTCCTCGACCGTTTCTCCATGCGCGCCGTAAGCGCGCGCGAGGGCCGCGAAATCCGGGTTCACGAGCGAGGTCCCGTAGACCCGCGCCGGGTATTCGCGTTCCTGGTGCATGCGGATCGTTCCGTACATGCCGTTGTTGACGACGACGAAGACGATCGGCAATCCGTATTGAACCGCGGTGGCGAGCTCCTGCCCGTTCATGAGGAAATCGCCGTCGCCGTTGATCGAAACGACGACGCGCTCCGGATGCGCCACCTTCGCCGCGACGCCGGCAGGAACGCCGTAGCCCATCGAGCCGTTGGTCGGCGCGACCTGGGTGCGCAGACCCGGGTAGCGGTAGAAGCGCGACAACCAGCCGGCGAAGTTTCCGGCGCCGTTGGCTACGATCGCATCCTGCGGAAGCCGATCGCGCAGCCAGGAGACGATCTCGGCCAGTTGCACCCTGCCCGGGTTGGGAGCGGGTTTCGTCCATGCGAGATAGTCGGCGCGCGCCTGCTCGCGCCAGGCGCGCCACGCGCCGCCATCCACTTTCAGACTTTTCAGCGCCGCGGCGATCTGCGGCATGCCGGAGTTGACGAGGAGTTCGCCCTGATACACGCGCCCCAGCTCCTCGGCGCCCGCATGCACGTGTACGAGCTTCTGCTTCGGCCGCGGCGGCTCGACCAGCGTATAGGCCCCGGTGGTCATCTCGCCCAGCCGCGCGCCGATCACAAGCAGTACATCCGCGGTGCGCACCCGCTCGGCGAGCTTGGGATTGATGCCGATGCCGACATCGCCGACGTAATGGTCGTGGCGGTTGTCGAACAGGTCCTGAAAGCGGAACGAGCAGGAGATCGGTAGACCTGAGCTTTCCGCGAACGCCTGAAAGTCGCTGCAGGCTTCGCGAGTCCACACCGTTCCGCCGAGAATCGCGAGCGGGCGTTTCGCCTGCGCAAGCAAGCGGCCGAGCTTTGCGATATCTCCCGCCGAGGGACTCGCCTGCACCGCCTGATAAGGCGCGACGTCGGCGACGCTCGCGGTCTGCGTGAGCATGTCCTCCGGCAGAACCAGCACCACCGGCCCCGGCCGTCCGGACGTCGCAAGATGAAAGGCATGGCTCACGTACTCGTGCATGCGCTCGGGGCGGTCGATCTGCGCGACCCACTTCGACATCTGCCCGAACATGCGCCGGTAATCCATTTCCTGGAATGACTCGCGGTCGGCGAACTCGCCCGGCACCTGGCCGATGAAAAGAATCATCGGCGTCGAATCCTGCATCGCGGTGTGCACCCCAATCGAGGCGTTGGTGGCGCCCGGCCCGCGCGTGACGAAGCAGATGCCAGGCTTGCCCGTGACCTTGGCCCAGGCCTCGGCCATGTAAGCGGCGCCGCCGTCCTGGCGCGCGACGATCAG
>DATDGA010000298.1:0-2113 GCA_036522335.1 Burkholderiales bacterium | reverse complement strand
TGGATGGCGAAAGGCGGAAAACGGAAACCTTTTTGCTACTAGATTCGCTCCGAACGCCCCCGCTCGGGCTTGCGCAAGGGGGGCGGGATTGAACATAAGACCCATGTGCGAGGCCTTCCTCCCGGCGCTCAGGGGTCGCGGGGCGGTATCTCCACCGGACGGCGGAAAGCGAGTCCTGAGGCTATTTTTCCGGAGCGGCGCCGCCCGAGCGCGGCATGGCTGCGAGGCGTCCGGCGAGTTCGACGAGTTCCTCGAGCGCCTGAAGACGCTCGCGCACGGTGAGCGCAAGCGCGGCGCGAATCTGGGCGCGGCGGCTGCCTTCCCAGGTCGCGTTTTCCCAGGCGGATTCGACGGGCCGATTCATTTGCGGCGCTTCTCTTCCATGATCAGCTTCAGGTGCTCGATATCATCCAAGTCCCGAGGCCGGTTGGCAAGCCGTTTCATCGCGATCAACGTGGGAATCGACACGAACCGGACCGTGAGCCCCGGGACCAGCTCGCCCCGCAGCGCCGCCTCGTATTCGCGGTCGAAGTCGAAGGGCTCGGTGACGAAGACGTCCACGGTCATCGGCCGGTAGCGGTCACTGTGAAGTTCAGCACCTGCAGTCCCTTGTCTCGTATCCAGCCCTCGCGCTGCGCCTTGTCGGCGAACTGCTCGGCCTTCACCGGAATGCTCGGGCGGTATCCGAGGGTCGCAAGCGCGGCGAACGCCGTGCGGATGTTCTCCGCATCGAGCTGCACCACCAGGTCGACGTCGTAGGTGAGCCGCAGGTAGCCGTGCGCGTTGACCGCCAGCCCGTCCGCGACGAGGTAGCGGACGCGCGCGTCGCGCAGCGCGGATGCGACGGCTTCGAAAGCGGCGAGCTTCAAGCGTCTTCTAGAGGACGAAAATCCCCGGTATTGTATGCTGCCTTCAGCAAGATGCATCCGACATCGAAGCGCTCAAGATCGCGCGCAGAGTGGCGGGCGAGGGAGCCTAGCGTGGCCAAGATCGACTACGAATACGAAACCACCGAAGAGCGCGTCCGCGCCTATCTCAAGGTGCCGGAGATCGAGCGGCTGCGGTGGCTCGAGGACCTGTGCGCGCTCACCTCGCTCGCTCGGCAGGCGCCGGAGACCTATCGACCTGTCGATACGCAGCGCAATGAAACCAAGCGCTGAACCCGCCGCCTGCCGTCATCGGGTCATCCAGCGCGCGCCGGCAGCCGCGGCTAGACCCTCGCGAGCTCGCTGCGAAGGGCGCCCAGGACCTTGCTGTCGAGGTCTTGCGCAAGGCAATCGAAGGTCCGCGCGTCTTTCATCGCTCGCAACCAGGTGAGCTGCCGTTTTGCGAGCTGACGCGTCGCGAATATGCCGCGGTCGCGCAGCTCGTTCTTTCCGATTTCTCCATCGATGTATTGCCACGCCTGGCGGTAGCCGACGCAGCGCATCGACGGTAGCCCGGGTCGCAACGCATAGCGTTTGCGCAGCGCGCGCAGCTCATCGACCAACCCGCGCTCGAGCATGGCGTCGAAGCGGACCTCGATGCGCCGGTGCAGCTCGCTTCGATCGGAGGGGACGAGCGCGAGCTCGATCGGACGGAAGGGCAGGGGGCTCTTCTTTCGCCCGACGAGCTGCGACATCGGCTTGCCGGTGACGCGATGGATTTCGAGCGCCCGCTGGATGCGCTGCGCGTCGTTCGGTTTCAATCGGGCTGCGGTAGCCGGGTCGACTCGCGTGAGCTCCTTGTGCAGCGCCGGCCAGCCGCGCTCGGCGGCCTTGGCGTCGATTTGCGCGCGCACTGCGGCGTCCGATTCGGGAAGCTCCGAGAGCCCTTCGCGCAGCGCCTTGAAGTAGAGCATGGTGCCGCCGACGAGGAGCGGCGTGCGGCCGCGCGCCGAGATGTCCCGGATCAGTGGTGTCGCGTCTTCACGAAACTGGGCGGCGGAATAGCTCTCGGTCGGGTCGAGGATGTCGATGAGGTGGTGCGGAACGGCGCGGCGCTCGGCGGGCGATGGCTTCGCCGTGCCGATGTCCATGCCGCGGTAGACCTGCGCGGAGTCGACGCTGACGATCTCCACCGGGAAGCGCCGCGCGAGCGCCGCCGCCAGCGCGCTCTTGCCGCTGGCGGTGGG
>DATDGA010000297.1:0-7669 GCA_036522335.1 Burkholderiales bacterium | reverse complement strand
ACTCGAATCAGGAGTGCTGAGCGGTTTCCGCTTTAGCACCCAGCAGGCGCTGCGCGCCATCGACACCTTCCTTTCCAAGGCACAGTAGCAGCTAAGGGAGCGCCTCATCAATAAGAAGAACAAGACCGCTCTGATCGCGATTGAGGCTATCGCCAGCCGCATCGTGGTCCTGCGCGGTCAGCGCGTCATGCTCGATGCGGATCTCGCCGCGCTCTACGGCGTCACGATCAAGCGGCTCAATGAACAAGTGAAACGAAACCTCGAACGGTTTCCGACAGACTTCATGTTCAAATTCTCTCGGGGAGAATGGAACTCTCTAAGGTCGCAATTTGCGACCTTAAAGGCTGGACGAGGCCAGCACCGCAAATACCTTCCCTATGCCTTCACCGAGCACGGTGCCCTCATGGCCGCCATGGTGCTCAACTCCCCGCGCGCCACCGAGGTATCGGTCTACGTGGTGCGCGCCTTCGTCGAGCTGCGCGACACGCTCGTCGCGCACAAGGAACTAGCCAAGCGCCTCGACGAGCTGGAATCGAGATTCCAGAGGAAACTCGGCACCCACGACCAAGCCATCGCAGGCATCCTCGATGCCATCCGCCAGCTCATGGCGCCGCCCGAGCCGAACCCGAAGCGACGCATCGGGTTCGTGCAGAACGATTGAGCGGGCGTAAGCACCAGATTGGCTGACCCTGACACGCTTGCCACAGTTTGCCGCGGGTAGAGCTACCCCGCCTTGATCGTATTCACCAACACCCCGACCTTGCTCACTTCGATCTCCACCGTATCGCCGGCCTTCATCCACACGGGCGGGGTGCGGCGGGCGCCGACGCCGCCGGGCGTGCCGGTGACGATGACGTCGCCCGGCTCGAGGGTTGTGAACGTAGAGATGTAGTTGATGAGCCGCGGGATGCGGTGAATCATCTGTTCGGTGGTGGCGTGCTGCATGACCTGGCCGTTGAGACGCGTCTCGAGGGTCAGTTCCTCGCCGTCCTTGATCTCGTCGCGCGTGACCATCCACGGGCCGAATCCGCCGGTGTGGCTGAAATTCTTCCCCGCGGTCCATTGCAGCGTGTGGCGCTGCCAGTCGCGGATCGAGCCGTCGTTGTAGCAGGCGTAGCCGGCGATGTGCTTCCAGGAATTTTCCTGCGAAATGCGCCGCCCGCGCTTGCCGATGACGACGGCGATCTCGCCTTCGTAGTCGAGGTTGGTCGATTCCGGCGGCAGGGCGATCGGCTGCTTGTGCCCGACCTGCGAATCGGCGACTCGGATGAAGAGCGCGGGGTTCTCGGTCTTGTCGCGCCCGGTCTCCATGCGGTGCTCCTCGTAGTTGAGGCCGACGCAGATGATCTTTCCCGGGTTGGGAATCACCGGAAGGAAGGCGACCTTGCCGAGCTTGAAATCCGCCTTCTTCGCGCTCTTGGCGATCTTCGCGGCCTGGGCGAGCGCGCCGCCCGCGAGCAGGGCCCGCAGGTCGGGATATTTCCTGCCGAGGCGGCGCGTGAGATCGACGATGCCGTCGGCGGTGACGATGCCGTAGCCGGGGCCTTTGGACGTGCGGTAGCTTGCGAGCTTCATTGTTTTTCTCCTGTGCGTGAAGCGCGCTAGTTTACCGCATGGCTTTACTCAGAACCTGACGGCCGCTCCCGCGACGACCGTGTAGTCGACTGCGAGCTGGATGCCGTTGTAGTTGCGGTACAGCGGCAGCTGGACGAAGGTATACAACTGGAAGTCGTGCGTGACCGAGTAGGCGAGCCCGGGGCTGATGAACACGGTTCTCGATCCGCTCAGGTCGTTCTCGGCCTGCCCCCCCGTGTCTCGCCCCTTGATCATCGTATTCACCTGCAGCAAACCCTGGAAATCATGGGCGAAGGGCTGGCGGTAGCCCAGGTTCACCTGGAACTGGTTGCCCGGCTTGAAATCGTCCTTGATCAGCGCTGCTTGCTGATACAGCGCCTGAGCGAACCAGCTCGAGTCCTGGCCCCAGCCGGGCGCGGAGTAGTAGGCGCCGAGCACGCCGTCTGTGCTCCCGGTTCCGGGCTGCAGCGCCCGCTCCGCAGCGACGCCTTCGGAATTCGTGACCGTGTGGCTGCCGGTCGGCAGCTTCAGGCCGAAGGTCAGGCCGTAGCTGACCTGTGGGTTCTTCTCGTTCTCGAATTGGTACATCCCGAGGAGTCGGATATCTCCGAGCTTGGTGAAATTCCAGGCCTCGGAGGTCGGGCCGCCATTTGCGCCGGTGGGGTCGTCGATGTGGGAGTGGGAGCGGTCGACGATGGGCACCGAAGCCGACACCGCCCAGGTCTTGGTGAAGGTGTACCCCAGTGTCGTGAGCAGGTTGCGGTTGATGGTGCGCAGCTCGGTAGTGTCGGCGGTGTCGTTGGCTTGCGAGATCTTCTTCGTCCCCTGCATCAGGTGCTTCTGGTCGACGAACTCGAAGCGCTCGTCGAGCCGGAAGCTGCCGGGCTCGCTCGCGAGCCCCTGAGTCGCCCAGTCGGTGTTGAGCACACAGAAGGCCGATCCGCACGACGCGTGCGCGGCTCCCGCAGAAAGCGCGAGAGCGAGGCCGCTCAAAGCTGTTACGCGCTGCTTGTTCATTGCTTGTCCCCTTTCCTGGCTTGATGCGCGCGCCGTTCACGAACGCGCGGCAAACCGTACGGAATGTCGCCGTACGCCCTGCTTGGAAGACTCTAGGAGAGGACCGGGGGCGCGCGCGGAGGCGCAGAGGGATGAATTGCGGCTCGGGGCCGCAGTGCTTCGAAGTGCGCGGCTGGTTGCGAGATTGCCGCTACCGGCAGGAGCAGAAGGTGCCCGGCGCACGGAATCGCGGTGTTGCGTTCGGGGTTGAAGTGGCACAGGGTGCAATGCGTGGTGCGTAGGCCGTTGTCGGGCGCGTCGCCGGTTCCGCCGCCGGTGTGTTTCAGGCCGGTCGCGCTGCAGATCTCGGAGGGAAGGGCGGGCGCGCTCGGTCTCGCGTTCGCGATCACCGGCCAGAGCGCATTGAACGCAATGCTCGCCAGGGCGATCCAGGCGGCGACGCGGCGGGGGAAGCGAACAATCCTCATGGCCGCTTTTTTAGCACAGATGCGCGCGTCTTGTCACGCCGGGAGCCTGCGGCCGTTCTGGTATCCTCCGATCCAATATGAAAGGACGTCTGGAAGACCGGCGCCTGCTCACGGGGCAGGGAAAGTACACCGCCGACTGGAATTTTCAGAATCAGGCCTGCGCGGTATTCCTGCGCTCGGACCGCGCCCACGCGGAAATCGTTTCGATCGATACCGCCGCCGCGCTCCGCGCGCCCGGCGTGCTGGCCGTGCTCACCGGCAAGGACATCGCCGAAGCGGGCTACAAGTCCATACCGACCAATCTCGGCGTGAAAGACCGCTTCGGCGAGCCCCTGAAGAAACCGCCTCGGCCGGTGCTCGCGCAAGGCAAGGTGCGCCACGTCGGCGAGTGCGTCGCCTGCATCGTCGCCGAATCCCAGGCAGCGGCGCAGGACGCCGCCGAACTGATCGAGATCGAATATCGCGAACTGCCCGCCGTGACCGTCGCGCGAGACGCCCTCCAGCCCGGCGCGCCCCAGCTCCACGCCGAGCTCGCCGGCAACCTCTCCTTCGACTGGGTCACGGGCGACGAGGCGGCGACCGAGGCCGCGTTCCGCGCAGCTAGCCGAGTCGTGAAGCTCGATCTCGACAACCAGCGCATGGTCGGCAACCCGATGGAGCCGCGCGCCTGCGCCGCGACCTACGACGCCGCGACGCAGAAGTACGCGCTCTACGCCTGCACGCAAGGGACGGCCGGCATGCGCGGCCAGCTCGTCTACACCATGGGCGTTCCCGACGACAACATCGACGTCATCGCCGAGGACGTCGGCGGCGGCTTCGGCGTGCGCTTCAATATGTACCCCGAATACTGCGCAGTGCTCCTCGCGGCAAAGAAGACGGGGCGTCCGGTGAAATGGACCGGCAGCCGCTCGGAGGTTTTCCTGTCGGACGAACAGGGACGCGACGTCGCCAGCACCAGCGAGCTCGCGCTCGACGCCTCCGGGAAATTTCTCGCGCTGCGCTTCTCGTACGTCGCCGATCTCGGCGCCTATCTCGCGCCGACCGGCCCCTTCATCAACACCCAGGGCGTGGTCGCCTGCCTCACCGGCGTGTACGAGGTTCCGGCCGCGTGCGCGCTCGTCAAGCTCGTCGTGACGAACAAGTCGCCCTCGGCCGCCTACCGCGGCGCGGGTCGCCCGGTGATGTCGTACATGATAGAGCGGCTGGTCGATCAGGCCGCGGTCGACCTCGGCGTCGATCCCGCCGAGCTGCGGCGCAGGAACCTCGTGACAAGGGACAAATTTCCCTACAAGGCGGCGAACGGCATCACCTACGACTGCGGAGATTTCGAGGGCGTGCTCGCCGACGCCCTGGAAGCCTCCGACTGGGCGGGATTTCCGGCGCGGCGCGAACAGTCGCGCTCGCGAGGCAAGCTGCGCGGGCGCGGCATGGCTGCGTACATCGAGGCGAGCGGCGGAGGCTTCGCGCCTTCGGACCAGGTCGAGCTGCGCTTCGGTGCGGAAGGTACGGTGACCATGTACGCGGTCTCGCACTCGCACGGCCAGGGCCACGAGACGAGCTATGCGCAGATCGTTTCGGCAGTCACCGGCGTGCCTATGGAAAATTTCCGCCTCCGTAACGGCGATCCGGCGGTGCGCTTGATCGGCAACGCCACCGGCGGCTCGCGCTCATTGCTCGGCGTGGGCAGCGTCATGCAGCTCGCTGCAAAGACGGTGGTGGAAAAAGGCCTCGCGCTGGCATCGAAAGATCTCGAAGCGGCGGCTGCGGACATCGAATTCCGCGAAGGCACCTACCGCATCAAGGGCACCGACCGCGCGGTCACGCTCCTCGCGCTCGCAAAGAAATACGCGGGCACGCCGCAGGCGCTCGACGTCAAGACCGAAGGCAGGTTCGGCGTAACCTTTCCGAACGGCTGCCACGTCGCCGAGGTCGAGATCGAACCCGAGACCGGCATCGCCGAGATCGTGAAGTTCACCGCGGTGGACGACGCGGGCAACATCGTCAACCACCAGATCGTCGAAGGCCAGATGCAGGGCGGGATCACCCAAGGGGCCGGGCAGGTGTTCGGCGAGCACGCTGTATACGATTCCGGCACCGGCCAGCTCTTGAGCGGCAGCTTCATGGATTACACCATGCCGCGCGCCGGGCTCGTCGGCGGCCTCGCTATCCATGAGCACCCCGTGCCTACTGCGGGCAATCCGCTCGGCGCGAAAGGCGTCGGCGAAGCCGGAGTGAGCGGTTCGCTGCCCGCTCTCATGAACGCCGCCCTCGATGCGCTGCGCCAGGCGGGCGTGACGCACTTCGACATGCCGGCGACGCCCGACCGGATCTGGCGGGCGCTCCGCGACGCAAAGGCGGGATAAGGCGGGGCGTTTTTGCACCCAGTGAAGATGCTGCGAAACTGGAGGGACCTTCTTGCTTCCGTCTTGCGCGGCGCGCTCACGCTCCTCGCGGCGCTCTGGATTTTCCTCGAGGAATGGATCTGGGACGCCATGCAGGCCTGCATGGCGTGGATCGGCAGGCTGCCGGGCGTGCGCTGGTGCGAGGCGCGCATCGCGGGCCTTCCTCCTTATGCCGCGCTCGTCGCCTTTCTCATCCCCGGCGCGATCCTCGTCCCTTTCAAGCTGTTCGCCTTCTGGCTGATCGCGCGCGGACACGGCCTGCTGGGCCTGGAGGTGTTCGTCGCCGCCAAGATCGTGGGCACCGCTTTTCTCGCGCGCATCTTCGCGCTCACCAGGCCGGCATTGCTCAGCATTCCCTGGTTCGCGCGCTTCCATGGCGCGTTCACGGCCTGGCGCGATCGCGTCTATGCGTACGTGAAGTCGCTGCCGGCATGGCAGGCGGCCAGGGCGTGGATCGAATCGGGGCGGAGTGCGTTGCGCGCCTGGGTCCGGTCACGCTTCGGAAACTGAGCGAAGCGGTTCCTAACCCCGTTCGGGCGCCATCAACGTTAACTACTGGATGTCCGACCTTGCCTCGGCCCTGTCCGTCCTGGCGCCTCACGCGCCTCCCACCCAGCCCCGGCGGGCGGGCGAACGGATACACTTGCGCCGCATGAGGAGCGAGACGAGCGACGAGGATCTGATGCTGCGCTACGGGAAGGGCGATGCCGGGGCATTCGAAGCGCTCTACCGCCGCCATCGCCTCCCCTTGTTCCGCTTCCTGCTGCGACAGGTCGGCAATGCGGCTACGGCCGAAGAATTGTTCCAGGACCTCTGGATGCGCGTCGTCAATTTCCGCGGGCGCTATGAAGTCCAGGCGAAATTCGCGTCCTGGTTATACGCTATCGCCCACAATCGCCTGATGGATTTCTACCGCGCGAACGGCCGGGCGTCGTTCCTGAGCCACGAGGAAAGCGAATCGGTCCTCGAGGATCTCCCCGCCGCGGAGATCGCCGCGGACCTGAAGCTCGACCGCAAGCGCGCGGTGGAGCGCCTGCTTGCCGCGCTTGCCGAGCTTCCCGATGCGCAGCGCGAAGCCTTTCTCCTGCAGCAGGAAGGCGAACTGTCGGTCGAGGAAATCGCAGCAAGCACCGGCGTCAGCCGCGAGACCGCGAAGAGCCGCCTGCGCTACGCCGTGGCGAAGCTGCGTGCGAGCTTGGGGAAGGAACCATGATCGAGCCGCGCGACGAAGAGCTATCCGGCATCTATCGCGACGCGGAAGGGCCACGCCCTCCGCAGCGGGTCGACGACAATATCCTCGCAGCGTCGCAGCGCGTCGCCGGCGCAAGGCCGCGGCCCGCCGGAGCCGGATTCGCGCGCCGCTGGGGCACGCCGGTCGCGCTCGCCGCGACTATGCTGGTGACCGCCACGCTGACGCTCATGGTGTTCGAGCGGGAGTCCGCACTCGAGACGAAGGCGCCCGAGGCACCGCGAGCCGACCGGCTGGCGAAAATTTCCCCGTCGGAGCCGAAGCGAGCCGACCAGGCGGCGACATCTTCGGTGGCCGAGTTGCAAGCAGCCGCGCCGGAGACCGCGATTCGGCAGGCCGCTGCCCGGCGCGATCAAACGGAGCAGGGTCCGGGCGAGAGTGCCGCGGCTAGCGAGCGCCTCGGCACGGCGCAGCCCGCGCTCGTGCCGGAAGTTCCGCGTACGTCGGAGGTACTGCGCAAGAGCGAGGAGGCGAAGCCTGCGCCCGCGGCGGCTCCGGCGGCGAATCTGTATTCGGGCGAACGCGCTCTGGCGGACCAACCGGCGCCGGCGGCTGCCTCGGCCGCGGGAGCTCTTCGGGGGCCGACATCGACGCCTCAGAGCGTGGAAGTGATCGGCGGACTGTCGCGTAGCCTGGCCGACGCGAAGGAACGCACGCCGGAAAAATGGCTCGAGGATATTCGCCAGCTCAAGATAAATGGGAAAACGACCGAAGCCGAGCGCGAGCTGGCCGAATTCAAGAAACGCTATCCGGATTACCGGCTGCCTGAAGATCTTCGCTAGACCTTAACCCCTTCTCCGTTCGCGCGTCGTTCACAGCGATGTGGTCCCAACCGAAAGGAGAAGAGCATGAACAGAGTACTGACTGCCGGTTTCGCCGCGCTGCTGTCGGCTTGGATGTCGGCAGCCCATGCGGGCGCGCTGGTCGATGTCGCCCTCGTCAACCGCGCCACCGGCGAG